>DATCTP010000202.1:0-4120 GCA_036567885.1 Anaerolineales bacterium
TTTGAAAATTATCCAGAGATCCGTAAACAAGCGCATGATGGAAAATTATTATTTGGAACGACAGAAACGTGGACGATCTGGTCGCTGACAAATGGAAGATTGCATGTTACCGATCCGTCCACGGCTTCGCGCACGCTTTTATTCGACATGAATCGTTTCGAGTGGGATGATGAGCTGCTGGAATTATTCGATGTCCCGCGCAGTATGTTACCGGAGGTCAAACCATCGGCAGGTCACATTGGCGATGTGGATTTTGGCAACGGCAAACCTTTGCCGTTACATGCCATGCTTGTGGATCAGCAAGCCGCGTTGTTTGGTCAGGCATGTTTCAACGCGGGCGAAATGAAATGTTCGTTTGGCACGGGCAGTTTCCTTTTGATGAACATCGGCGATACGCCGCGCCTTTCCAATAATGGTTTACTTACCACCGTGGGTTGGAATTTTGGGAAACATAAAGCCTACGCCTTCGATGGTGGAATCTTTGTCACGGGATCAGCCGTCCAGTGGCTGAGAGATAACTTGAAAGCAATTCCGGATTCAGCGTCAAGTAATGAGGCGGCGCGGCGATCCACCGATTTTGGCGTGGTCGTTGTGCCCGCGTTGCAGGGTCTCGCCGCGCCACATTGGCGGACGGACGTGCGCGGCGCGATGTTTGGCTTGAATCGCAGCACCACATCTGATGATATTGTGCGCGCCACGCTGGATGGAATTGCTTGCAGGGTTTATGAAGTGGTCACTGCAATGTCGCAGGATGCCGGTCAATCGCCGCCGCATTTGAAAGTGGATGGCGGTCCGGCGGGGAATCCGTATTTGATGCAGATGATCGCGGACTTGTTGAATCTCGAAGTGCGCGTCTCGGCGGCAATCGAAGCGACGGCGATTGGAATTGCGAATCTCGCGGGCGTTTCAGCGTTGGGAACCTCGTTCGATAGTTTATCGAAGAATTGGAAAGCGGAGGCCGTGTATATGCCGAAAATGAAACCAACAGAGCGTGAACAAAAACTGGCGCAATGGAAAAAAGCACTTGAAGCGGTCAAGGCGTTTCATGGTTGATGTCATTGCGAGCAAAGCGACATCGTACTCGAAGAGTAAGCAATCTCCTCGCAATGATAGCGATAAAGTTTTTGATATTGCCATCATCGGCGCGGGGGCGGTGGGGAGCGCAATTGCGCGTGAGCTTTCCCGTTATGAATTGAATATTGCGTTGATTGATTCGAATCCGGATGTGGGGATGGGAACCTCCAAAGCCAGCACCGCGATCTGGCATACCGGCTTCGATGCGAAACCCGGTTCGCTCGAAGCAACGCTGATGCGGCGCAGTTACAGGCTGATGGAAAAGTTTCTGCCCGAAGCGAATGTCGCGCACGAACGTTTGGGCGCAATTCTGATTGCATGGAATGAAGAACAATTCAATGCGTTGCCTGATCTATTGAAGAAGGCGCACGAAAACGGCGTGATAGATGTGCAAATTATCTCCGCCGACGAAATTTATCGCCGCGAGCCGAAGATCAACAAAGGTGCGTTGGGTGGATTGTTTGTACAGGGTGAAGGAATTCTGTGTACGTTCACTGTTCCACTAGCTTGCGCGACGCAAGCTGTTCTCAATGGCGCTCAATTGTTTTTGAATCATCGCGTTAAGAATGCGGCGGAGTCAAATGACGGTTGGATTTTGTCTTGCGAAAGCGATGAGATTCGGGCCCGATTCATTGTCAACGCCGCGGGATTATTTTCAGACGAGATCAACAACCTGTTTGGCCACAGCCAGTTCAAGGTCACGCCGCGACGCGGGCAGTTGATCATCTACGATAAATTGGCGCGTCCGCTGGTCAATCATGTTTTGTTGCCCGTGCCTACCTCCAAAACAAAAGGTGTGCTAATCAGCCCGACGGTGTATGGAAATATTTTGCTGGGTCCCACCGCCGAAGATTTGGACGATAAATCGGGGACGCAGACCACCGCCGATGGATTGAACATGCTCATCGAAAAGGGCCGCGCGATCCTGCCGCAACTTCTCGATGAAGAAGTGACTGCGACGTATTCGGGTTTGCGCGCCGCAACGGAACACAGCGATTATCAAATCGAAATGAATGCCGCGCAGCGATATTTGTGCGTCGGCGGGATTCGGTCGACGGGCATTTCGGCTTCGCTCGGGATTGCGGAGTATGCAGCGGAGTTGCTGTGCGGGGCTGGATTGGAATTGAAATTAAAGAATGACTTCAAATTTGTGAAGATGCCAAGCATCGGACAAGCGCAAATGCGCCCGCATCAAAATGCGGAGATGATTGCGTCTGATCCGTCTTATGCGGAAATGGTTTGTCATTGTGAACGTGTCTCGCGCGGCGAATTGCGTGACGCGCTCAATGCGCCGATTCCTGCCTCGACGTTGGACGGACTCCGCCGCCGAACGCGCGCTTCACAAGGACGATGTCAAGGATTCAATTGCCATGCCGCATTGCTATCGGCATTGCGAGGAGGATTGAGTAGCCGCGAAGCGGCATATCGAAATCCGACGACACTTGCACCTAGCGCAAGTGCAGGTGAGCGATCCTCTGTTGAACCGGGGATTGCTTCGCTTGGTCTCGATACAAGCGAGAAGAATACTCGCTTTACTCGACTAGCACTCGCAATGACATATGAAGTTCTGATTGTCGGCGCGGGACCGGCAGGTTTGAGCGCGGCTATCGAATTGAAGAAGCAGGGAATTCGCGATGTGCTGGTGGTGGATCGCGAGCCGGAAGCGGGCGGCATGCCGCGCTTTTGTCATCATACCGGTTTTGGACGCGAAGATTTATGGCGGATGTATTCGGGTCCGCGATACGCGCGTTATTATCGCGAACTGGCAGAGAAACATGATGTTGAGATACAAACATCCACAACGATCACAAGTTGGAGCGATGCGCTTCAAATGGATTTCACGTCGCCGCGCGGCTTGGGAAAGATCAAAGCGCAATCTATTTTGTTGGCAACCGGCGTACGCGAACGGCCGCGTTCGGCGCGGCTGATTCCGGGCACGCGTCCGCAGGGAATTTATACGACCGGATCACTACAGCGGTTTGTATATCAGGAACATTTACCGGTTGGAAAACGCGCGGTCATTGTCGGCGCAGAATTGGTCAGTTTATCGGCTTTGCTTACGCTGATGGAAGCCAACGTAAAATGCGCCATGATGATCACGGAGCAGGCGCGGCATCAAATTGAATTTCCGTTCATCACCATGAAATGGTTAATCGCTGATGTCCTGACGCGAACACCGACCATGACTCAGGCGCGCATCACAAATATTTTTGGTTATCAACGAGTCGAAGGAATTGAATTGACGCACGCGACGGGTCAAACTGAAATGGTCGAATGCGATACGGTTATCTTTACAGGGAATTGGATTCCCGAATATGAACTGGCGCGATTAGGCGGATTGGAACTTAATCCGGTAACGCGCGGCCCGAAAATTGATTCCGGATTCCGTTCCTCTGTGAACGGTGTATTTGTTGCTGGAAATCTGTTGCGCGGTGTTGAAACTGCCGATCATTGTGCCATTGAAGGGAAGCATGCCGCGCGTAGCATCGTACAATTCTTGAAACAATCGCGCGGATAGCAATTCTGCTCTACACAGCAATACGCAATATCAACCAATAAATACCCGCCGCCAAAACGGCTGTCGCAGGAATCGTTAACAGCCAAGCCATCGCAATCTCCTGAGCCACTCCCCAGCGGACTTTATTGGCTCGTTCCGCGGTACCCGCACCCATAATGGTTGCGCTCACCACTTGAGTTGTGCTGACGGGTCCGCCGATCAGAGATGCTCCTATGATGATAATGGCAGATGCCAATTGTGAAGTAAAGCCATCTATAGGTCGGATTTTAAACATTTTGCCTCCCAGTGTTTTGATTAATCGCCATCCGCCAATAGCAGTACCAAGTGCAATCGCTGCGGCGCAAATGATAATGACCCAAAATGGAACTGCAAAAATTTTCAAGTATCCGTATGTTAGCGTAACGGTTGTGCAATCATAAGCGGAAACGTGAAAAGCGATGAAAAAAGATTTGCCATAAAGATCTGCTGGGTGTCGGGAAAAAGAGAGACTTGCCAGCAAAAGTGCTGGCGGGATTGAACATCAGCAAC
>DATCTP010000203.1:0-7175 GCA_036567885.1 Anaerolineales bacterium
ATCGGCTGGGTCGGCGCATTGCTTTAT
Source organism: Anaerolineales bacterium (assembly GCA_036567885.1). Classification (GTDB taxonomy): domain Bacteria; phylum Chloroflexota; class Anaerolineae; order Anaerolineales; family Villigracilaceae; genus Fen-1038. Next base: position 28 of record DATCTP010000203.1, read on the forward strand.
GTGCTTGGCGAGACGGGCACAGTGAATTTGCGCGATAACTTCATTGTCGGTTTGGCAGGCACATTCCTCAAACGCGACGTGCCCAACGGGGAATTGTATTCGTGGCTGGTCGGAATCCTTTTCATAGTTATATATGCCGCAAGTTTTATTTGGGAACGCCAGCGCCGCAAGCGTGCGGGCTTGCAATTCAGATCCATTGGTGGACTCATCTTCCAGATTGGCGTTGTATTTGTGTTGGTGATCGGGATGCTGTTGATCACAAATGCCGATCGCGGCTTGCCTTCGGCGATGGTTTTCTTTATTGCGGTGCTGGTGCTTTTTGATTTCATTACCCAGCGCACCGTCTTTGGGAGACACGTTTATGCCGTCGGTGGAAATGCAGAAGCGGCGCGGCGCGCCAGCATCAATGTGACCTTTGTGCGGATCGCCGTTTTTGGATTGGCTTCCACGCTGGCGGCTTTTGGAGGAATCCTGGCGGCTTCCCGTTTGCTGGCGGTCAATCAATCCTCCGGTGGCAGTGACTTGCTTTTGAACGTGATTGCTTCGGCAGTCATCGGCGGCACCAGCTTGTTCGGCGGACGCGGCACAGTTTGGTCCGCGTTGCTCGGCGCGTTGGTGATCGGTTCGATCTCCAACGGCATGGACTTGCTGGCATTGCCATCGCCCATCAAGTTCATGATCACCGGCGGCGTTTTGTTGATAGCCGTGACCATCGAAGCCATATCCCGTCAGCGCCGCGAATCTGCCGGGCGATGATATTTGTCTTCAAAAACGTTTAGATATAAAATGGATACGGCTGTGGTCGTATCCATTTTTATTAAGGAGGAAGAATGCAATATCGATCCTTGGGAAGAACCGGCTGGAAAGTTTCAGCCATCAGTTTTGGGGGGTGGGCAATCGGCGCGGATTGGGGCACGGTCAGCGATAAGGATTCGCTGGCGGCGTTAAATCGCGCCATTGATTTGGGCGTGAACTTCATCGATACGGCGGACGTTTACGGCGATGGAAGAAGCGAACGCCTCGTCGCGCAACTGAAGCGGGCGCGGCGCGAAAAAATTTTCATCGCCACCAAAGCGGGCCGCCGACTCAATCCGCATACGGCGGATGGTTACAACCGCAAAAATCTGACGCGTTTTGTCGAACGCAGTTTGAAGAATCTCAAGGCCGATGCGATTGATCTTTTGCAATTGCATTGCCCGCCGACCGAAGTGTATTATCGCCCGGAAGTGTTCGGCGTTCTCGACGATTTGGTGAAGCAGGGTAAACTTCGCAATTACGGCGTGAGCGTTGAGAAAGTGGAGGAAGCGCTCAAAGCCATTGAATACCCGAACGTGAAAACCGTGCAGATCATCTTCAACATTTTCCGCCAGCGGCCTGCGGAATTATTTTTCGAGCAGGCGAAGAAACGCAAGGTCGGCATTTTGGCGCGCGTCCCGTTGGCGAGCGGAATGTTGACCGGCAAAATGAAACCGAATACAAAATTTGATTCGAACGATCATCGCCAGTTCAATCGTCACGGCGAATCGTTCGACCGCGGCGAGACTTTTTCCGGCGTGGATTACCGCACCGGCTTGGAAGCGGTTGAAGAAATCAAACGACTCGTTCCGCAATCCATGACGCCCACTCAATTTGCCCTGCGCTGGATTTTGATGTTCGATGCGGTGACGTGCGCCATTCCCGGCGCAAAGACTCCGGCGCAAGCGGAAGAAAATTTTGGTGCGGCGGACTTGCCATCGCTTTCAAAAGAAACGATGTCCAATGTCAAAAAAATCTATGATGAACACATTCGAGAATTGGTTCATCAAATTTGGTAAATGTTGTATGTCATTGCGAGCGAAGCGTGGCAATCTCAAGCATTCATTCAAAATATTGTTGGAAGGTTAGATGAGATTGCTTCGTCGCTACGCTTCTCGCAATGACATGATAATAATAGGTGAAAACTATGACCGATAAAATTTTACGCTGGGGTTTGCTTTCGACGGCGAGAATCAATAAAGCCTTGATCCCGCCGCTCAGAGCATCCAAGCGAAATCGCTTGGCGGCTGTCGCTTCAAGGAGCCAATCCACCGCGGATAGTTACGCGCGCGAATGGAAGATTCCGCGGGCGCTTGGCAGTTATGAAGCGTTGTTGAATGATCCGGAAATTGACGTGATCTACAATCCGCTTCCGAACGGTCTTCACGCTGAATGGACAATCAAAGCCCTGCGCGCCGGCAAACACGTTTTATGTGAAAAGCCGATGGCATTATCTCTTGCAGAAACGGACGCGATCCAAGCCGCCTCGCAAGAATCTAAGCGCGTCGTGATGGAAGCATTTATGTACCGCCATCATCCGCAGACGTTGAAAGTGAAGGAAATGATTGGTGAAGGCAAATTGGGCAAATTGCAATTGATCAAAGGCTCGTTCACTTTTATGCTGACGCACGAGAACGATGTGCGGCTTGATAAGGAACTAGGCGGTGGAAGCATTTGGGACGTGGGATGTTATCCAATCAGTTTCTCGCGCATGGTTGCAGGCGCGGAGCCGCTCGAAGTGTTTGGCTGGCAGGTGACGGGCGCGACTGGAATCGATCTGTCGTTCATCGGGCAGATGCGATTCGCGAATGATGTCCACGCCCAATTCGATTGCGGCTTCGCGTCGCCGTTTCATGCGTTCATGGAAATTGTCGGCACGGAAGGAACGTTGAACATTCCCGTACCGTTCAGGCCCGGTAAAAAGGAAAAGATTTTCCTGACACGCGGAAACAAAACAACACCGATTGAAATCAAGGGCCAGGAACTTTACATCGGCGAAGTGGAAGATATGGCGGATGCGATTTTGCTGGGCAAGCCGCCGCGCATCAGTTTGGAGGATAGCCGCGGCAACACGGCAACGATACTAGCATTGCTTGAATCGGCGCAAAGCAGGAAGATTGCTTCGCCTTCATGCAGTTGATTTTTAGAAGGGAAAGATGAAGAGAATTTGTCTATTGATTATGCTTGGAATTTTCATGACAGGTTGTCAAACCTCGATTGTTAAACCATCTGTGCTAGACAATCCTGTATGCGCGCCACCATGTTGGGAGAAAATAACACCGGGATTGACCACGCGACTGGATGCACTAAATCTAATTAAAATATATAAGTATTTACAAAAAGATTCTTTGCGAGATTATGCAGCGCCGTGGCAAGGATTTAACGACCTTGTCGTCGCAAGTTTTCAATTAGATACTCAAACTGTAACCTACCTTGATATATATTTTCTCAATGACAAAGTTGCTATCATTTCGTTCCAAGCTAGTTGGAGTCTGACCTTAGATCAAGCGATCAACAGATTGGGTAAACCAACTAATATAATAGTAAACCAAGTACAGGGTCAGGAATATGTTGAACTATTCTCTCCGACACAAGGAATAGCATTTGGATACATTGATAGTGCTCCATGGTGGGGGAACGCAAAAATTGGATCTGATAATACAATTAATCAATTAGATTATTTTTCCCCTGAAGGTTATCAAGCTATGTTGGATGACCGATTGTTGGCATATGGTTCTGTGGAAACAGGCGACTTATCGAAAAAAATAGAACCGTGGAATGGATATGGCGACCTAAGCCAATATGAAAAGTGAATCGTTGTCAAAAGATTTCACTATGTTGTTTGACTTTTCTTCCTTCATCGTCTAAACTCTCAATATGCTTGCTCGTGTTTTTTCCTGCGCCGTGATCGGACTCGAAGGTGTCATCGTTGAAGTCGAAGTGGACACCACGAATGGTTTGCCCGGCACCGACATTGTCGGTCTGCCTGATAAAGCCGTGCAGGAGAGTCGTTCGCGCGTGCAATCGGCGGTGAAGAACGCGCGGCTGCGTTATCCACGCGAGCGCATCGTGGTCAACCTGGCGCCCGCCTCCGTTCGCAAAGAAGGTCCCACCTATGATCTGCCGATTGCGGTCGGCGTGCTGTTGATGCAAAGCCTCATCCCGCCTAACGGTCTCGACGATGCGTTGGTGGTCGGTGAATTATCTTTGGAAGGAACGGTGCGGCATTCACGCGGTATCCTGCCGATGGCGGCGACGGCGCGGCAAAATGGATTCAAACGAATCTTCGTTCCCGCTTCCGACGCGCCCGAAGCGGCTCTCATTCCCGATATCGAAGTCTACCCGGTCAGCTCTCTGCACGACCTTTATCTGCATCTGACGAATCAACAAATCATAAAGCCTCATCCGCATGTGGAAGCGGAATCTGTTTCCGGTTTCGCGCCAACGGATTTCCGCGAAATCAAAGGTCAGGAACATGTCAAGCGTGCGCTGGAAGTCGCCGCGGCAGGCGGACATAATGTCATCATGGTTGGACCTCCGGGCGCGGGCAAAACATTACTAGCGCGTGCGATGCCGGGAATTTTGCCTGAGATGTCTATTGAAGAAGCATTGGATGTGACGCGTATTTATTCTGTGGCAGATGCGCTTCCGCCGGAGATGATGATTCGCACGCGACCGTTCCGTGCGCCGCATCACACCATTAGCCATGCCGGTTTAGTCGGCGGCGGCAACTGGCCCCATCCTGGAGAGATATCTTTGGCTCATCGCGGTGTTTTATTTTTAGATGAATTGCCAGAGTTTGGAACGCGCGTGCTTGAAGTGATGCGCCAACCGATTGAAGATAAAGTCGTGACGATTTCTCGCGCACAAGGTTCTTTGACATTTCCCGCCAACTTCATGCTGGTCGCCGCCATGAATCCATGTCCGTGCGGTTATTATGGTGATCCGATTAAACCATGTTCTTGTGCGCCATCCACAGTGACAAAATATCAAAAGCGAATCTCGGGGCCATTGCTCGACCGCATTGATATTCACATCGAAGTGCCGCGCGTCGATTATCAGAAGCTGAGCAGTGACCGCTTGGGCGAATCATCCGATGCAATTCGGAAGCGCGTGCAATCCGCACGTGATCGCCAGACTGCCCGATTTACGAATCCTAATTCTCCCAAAGCAAAACACGAATCAATGAACGTTGTTTCCAACGCCGATATGCGCGTGGCGGAGATTCGGCAATTCTGCAAATTGGATGAAGCCGGGGAGAGTCTGATCCGCGCCGCGATGGGACAGATGAACTTGTCAGCGCGTGGATATCACCGCGTGTTGAAGTTGGCGCGCACGATCGCAGATCTGGCAGGATGCGAACAAATCCAAGCCGCGCATTTGGCGGAGGCATTGCAGTATCGGCCGAAGTTGTTAGCTTCCTGAGTTATCCAATTCCATTGCGAAGACATAAAAAGAAAGCCATCAAGCGGAAAAACATTCAATTACAAGCATTACACTTGGGCAGGGAGCCTCGTTATTGTTGTAGATCAACAACCAATTGTGGAGAATCCGCCCCGGATTCGCGCGAAGCGAGGTTTATTTCCGTGGAACCGGATGTGGAAATTCCAAAACTAAATGTGCCTTCCCCAGTTATATACGGCGTCACATCCAGAGTAACCCAACTCCCAGCGGCAACATATCCTGAATTAACCAGGATGTTTCTCATCGCAGGTGCATTGTTGTAGTTGATCGTGCTTTCGACCCATGTGTTATCTACAACACTTTGAACCGTGATGCCTCGTGTGGCGGCACTGTTTGCATAGATCAACAGGCGCGCTCGAAGAATCGGCTTTCCACTCAATCCTTGAACGTTAAAGCGCAAGTAGCTGTTTACCACTGGCGAGGAATCCACCCGCAAGGACCGCGATTGACCATAGTTTGAATTGGGGTTGTCTGCATTAACGTAGGCATCCGCCACCGGTACAAAAGTTAAACTGGATGGGATGGCAGTAACCGTCGCTGAAATTTGTGCAGACTGAGCCGAATGCTTCCCACAGGGAATACTGCCAGAATCCAGAACCGACCCATTGATACTTCGGTAGCTGAAATTGACGCTGTTCTGGTTGAGCTGTAAAAGCAGGACGCCAAATGCAATCGGGTCTGTATCAATCGAAAAAGCAACTCTGCTGTCAGTGCTCTTGAAAGTCTGTATACCATGTCCGCCCCCTCCGGCGACGAATTCGGTAATACCGTTCGGACTGGGCTGTCCATTGCCATCCAGCGGAACCCAACGCTGGTAATCGTGATCGTGACCATTCAGGACAATGCTGACACCATACTGCGCCATCAGTTTCCAGATGTCCGTCATGGCGGAGTCCGAGCCTTCCGCCCCGATATTAAATAATGGTTGATGATAGTAAACAATCGTGCAAGCCTGGGAATGCGCTGCCAAATCTTGCTGCAACCATTGGTATTGCGCCGATTGAGGGTCAGTGGGTACAAATGTCGAGTTTGCATCTAGACTGATGAAATGCCAGCCCCCCGCGTCGTAACTATAGTATGGTGGAATATTGTTCCAATAATCAAAATATCCCGATGCGCCGTTGGTCAGATATTCATGGTTTCCAACGGTTGGATTGGTGATCGAACGGAGTTGCCCAAAATTGGTTGCCTGGCCGTACCAGTTGTAAAACTCAGCGGCACTGCCTTGTTCATACACATCACCCAGGTACAAGAATAAGTTTGGTGAGAGCGACGTTATCAGGTTAACTACCTTTTTGGCATTATTCTCACCGCCAGCGCCATCTCCGGCGGCGGCAACAATGAAAGGAGCGCCATTGATCGGTTTCGTCCCTGTGGAAGGCTGGAATTGGTTATTGTTGACTGGTGGGACAGTAATACCATTCTTGAAATTGACAGAAAGGTTTGCTCGTTGAGTGGTGAATCCATTTCGAAGCCGGGCTTCAACCGAGAGGGCATGATTGCCGTCCACCCATTTGCTGGTAGGTAGGATAAATGTGTACGGGGTTTGGAAATCCGTGAGGAGATACGATCCATCTAAATAAAATACCATTTGTTGCACCCTGGATACAGTACTGGGCAGGTTAATTGTTGCAGTAATACTCACATCTCCTGTGAGAGTGCTATTGTTCGAAGGATCTGAAAAACAAATCGTATAAGGATTAGTTCCGGATGTGTCTGCGCTGGTTGCACATCCGGCTGTTTGCGCGGGATATCCGCCGCTAGCAGTTTGTCGGAGAACAAAGTTAGAAAGTAGTAGACTTGGAAGATGAGCCGAAAATTCAGGACCGCCAATTACGAAGAAGTATTAAATGTTGATATCAAGATATCGGAAGTCTTGCCTCCGGAAC
>DATCTP010000204.1:0-4331 GCA_036567885.1 Anaerolineales bacterium
CAAGTATCAGTATTATCAAACTAACAACGAGCAAGCGAAAACTTTTAGACTTTATCATATGATTGATAAAAAGTCCGATTACTCCCTAAAGCACAAGGGAACTCGCAACATACAATCTTATTCCTTCATCTTCACCAAAAACAAGGTCGAGCTATCCAACTCCTGTGCCTTCATCTCGAATTGATCCTTCAAACTTTTGATCAGCCGCGAGATATATTCCTTGCTTTAGTCATCGCTTATTCTGTTTCTTAAGCCCCAGACTCTTTTCTACTTCCGCCATCGGAATGAGATTCGCTTTCTTTGCTTTTTCGCCGCGCTGATCCAGAAACTTCATCAGCTTTTTATTGGCGCGCGTCAATTTGACCTCTTCGTCAAAATCATCGCTATCGCCAACGTAAAAAGATTGCGCCGATGAGACTTTCGCCAGCACAAATTGTTCTCCGCTTTCAGAACGAAGAAGCACGTTGCCGTTACGCGCCTTCTTGAGCAAATCGTTTAGAGCTTTTGATTCTCTCGGAACTGTAACAGTATTCATAATTCTCGCTCCTTGCCTTGAAAGAAAAGCGAATTTCCTTTCTTCTTGGCAATGGCTTCAATCGCAACAATACGCACTATTTCGTCAACATCGTAAAAGACCCTGAAGCTGCCAATTCTCAGCTCCCATTCAGCGGTTTCATTCGGGCGGAGTCTTTTGCGATTACGAGTTTCAACCGTTGGTTCGCGTTCAAGGTTCTTATAGATTCCATCTCGAATTTCATTCTGTTCGTTCTTCTTGAACCAGGCAAAATCTTCGAGCGCTTCTTCGGTGAAACCGATTTTGTACTTTGCCATATAAGTGATTTTATCCTTATCATGGGATTTGGAAAAGTAGGTTATATGGCTGTATTTTTATTCCTTCATCTTCACCAAAAACAAGGTCGAGCTATCCAACTCTTGCGCCTTCATCTCGAATTGATCTTTCAAACTTTTGATCAGCCGCGAGAGCTGGCGCTGTCCATAAGTGCGCGGGTCGAAGCCTGGGTCAAGCTGATAAAGCGCGTTGCCCATCAAGTCGAGCCGCGCCCAGCCGTCCTCTTGAACCGCCATATCGAAGGCTTGCTCCAGCAAAGGCATCGGGTCGGCTTCGCTCTTGGGTTTCGCTTTAGACGTTGATTTGCGGTGCGATGAGCGCGCTGCCGCGGCTTTCGTCCCAGCCACCAAATTTTCAGTGTAAACAAACACGTCGCAGGCGTTGACGAAAGGCTTGGGCGTTTTCTTCTCCCCGATGCCCATCACAAAAATTCCGGTCTCGCGGATGCGGGTGGCGAGTCGCGTGTAATCGCTATCGGATGAGACCAGACAGAACGCGTCCACCACGCCCGAATGCAAAATGTCCATCGCATCGATGATCATGGCGCTGTCGGTGGCGTTCTTGCCGATGGTGTAACGGAATTGCTGGATGGGCTGGAAGGCGTGGAAGTTCAACGTTTCTTTCCAGGAATTCATGTTGGCTGTCGTCCAATCGCCGTAGATTCGTCTGACAGTGACCTGCCCATAACGCGCCGCTTCCACCAGCATTTGCGGAAGCAGGGCGGGTTGGGCATTGTCGCCGTCAATCAGCATCGCGATTTTTTGTCTTGGCAAATTTGAAAGTTGTTCATCAGTCATGGTTCGATTATACTTTATATATTTCATGTCATTGTGAGTGATCGAAGGAAGCGAAGAATCTCGTTCCGTTACTAGCACTTCGCCCTCAGAAGGACAAGCAAAGAAAAGGAGATATGAAATGGAAATTGATCCTGTCTGCAAGATGGAAGTGGAAGTGGCAACCGCTCAATGGAAAAGCGAATATAAGGGCAAAATCTATTATTTCTGCGCGCCGGGCTGTAAGCGTTCATTCGATAAGGAACCCGAGAAATATTTGCAGGAAACGAAAGACAAAAACCAGTCGAAATCTCCGATGGCTTAATATCCATCTCAAAACGTTGCTTTAAAATTTTCGACCCTTTGCATTTTCATACGACAACTAACTATATAAAAGAAGATCTGTGGAACTGTGGTGGTTGAATTTCAGCTACGACCACTCTAAATCTATACTATAATCTGCGCCGTTATCCATTTGGAAAAGTGATGAGAGAGAGACTCTTAGGATTATTTCGATTGCGTCCCGGTGAAACGGGATTGGTCTTTGCGTTAGGCATCGTTCTGTTCGTCAACTATGCCGCGATGGGGATTACCAAAGTCATTTCGGTCAGCGGTTTTCTGAGTCAGGTCAAGGATCAATATATCTTGCTGGTTTGGGCGGTGGATATGGTGCTGCTGATCCTCGCCACCGGTCTGCAGTCGCTGGTCGTGGACCGCTTCGACCGCGTCAAGTTAATATTTGTGGTCTTGCTTGTATTCGCGGGATTGTATGCGCTACTTCCGCTGGCGTTTTTATCCAAATTGATTCCATCCTCCATCAGTTATACCTTGATCTATCTGCTCAATGACCAACAGTGGCGCTTCTTTCCGGTCGTCTTCTGGATTCTGGTCAACGACATTTTCGATCCCGCGGCCGGTCGCCGTTTAATCCCGGTGATTGGCGTATTTGCTTTTGTCGGAACCATCGTCGGGCTTGGCATTGCCGCTATAGATGCGCGCCTGAATTTTGGTCCCGTCAAATTGCTGTATCTCAACGCGCTGATTTTCTTCGCGGGGTTTATCGTTGCGTATTTCGGCCTTCGCAAAGTGAAAATCGTCAGCGTCACACGCACCGGTGTTCCAATGAAGGAAACTTTCACCGAAGGCTGGAACTTCATCAAAACCATTCCTGCGTTTGCTTACCTCGCATTGGGAATGCTGGCGACTGGCGCGGTAATGACGGTTCTGCTTTATGGTGCGCTTTCGGATGCAAAGTTGGACCTCGGCGCGGGCTTTCAGGCGTTCTACGCCAACTATAATCTCTTGATCGCCGTCGGCTCGATCATCCTCCAGACTTTAGCCGGACGCATTATCGAGAAGCTGAGTCTCAAGAATAGTTTTCTCATCCATCCGTTTGTGATGCTGGCAGGCGTTATTCTCAATTTCTTTGTCCCCGGATATTTAAGCAGCGCTACGGCGCAAGGTGTAGCGCGCGTCACGTATGACACGCTCGACTCATCCAACCGCAAAGCATTTCAGGCGTTGGTCCCCAACGAGAAGCGCGGACGCGTCAGCATGTTCATTGACGGCTACCTGCCCTCGCTTGGAACCATCGTCGGAAGTTTGATCACGTTTGGGATCATCGCGGCCGGATTAGGTCTGGGGTTGAAGCGGGATGTATATTCGTTAATCTATCTTGGCGTAGGAATTGCCTTGGCAGTTTTGGCGGCTTGGGCGGCATTCCGCGTCCGATCAACGTACGATCAAAGCCTGTTGAATTGGCAACTGAAACGCCGCACACGCGGCTCGTCGGGCGTTTTGGATAAACTTGATTTCTGATTCGGGAAAAGGATGACGGCTCAATTAGTTCGAGATGAAGGGATTGTAAAAATTTGGGAATTGATCGGTTCCGGCGATGAAGCGCGCCTCGAAGCGATGCTTGGGTTATATGCGGGGTTGTTTCCGCAGTACGCGCATTACGTCCCGCGTATGAGGCGGCGGGCGGCTTTGGGCCATGAACAACGTCCCGGACATATGGTCCATTATTGGCTGGTCGAAGTAAATGGTCAGCCGGCCGGCCTTCGGACATTTCGCTATGTTCGTAACCGTCAGTGCGGGTTGGCAATTGCCCTTGCGGTTGATCCGGCATTTCGTCGAGTTACGGTGAACGAACAAAGGCTTGCACAATTTCTGGTTTATGCATGCTTGGATCAAGTGATTGCGGATGCAAAAGGATTTGGCGACGCGCCTGTGTTGGGTATGGTGAATGAAGTCGAGACCCGGCGGTTGATGGAACATTACCAGAATTACGGAATCATCGAACTTCCAGTAAAATACGCCGAACCTGTCTTCCCTTCTGAGCACGAGACAAGAAGCCGTGATGAAGAAATTGCGCTCCTAAGGTTTTTACCCATCTCGCTTGGTTTTTTGCCGAACGCGGCTTTGAACGGACAGGCGTATCGCGTGGAGAAAGTTGCCGATTTTGTACTTGCATTTCTTGTAGATCATTATGGCTTGCCTGTGGATCATCCGCAGGTTCGAGCCGCACTTGATTCAATCCCGATCTTATCTTAGGAGAATGAAATGGAATCTGCGGTAGAGCGTACCAAACAACGTTATATCAGTCTGCGTGTGAAGATTTGGATCGGATTCATTCTGATCTTTACGCCTGTTTTCATCGCCAGTTATTACTGGTTCTATCAATATACGACCGCACGCGTGTTTCAAAC
>DATCTP010000205.1:0-3478 GCA_036567885.1 Anaerolineales bacterium
TCGCCCTGGGCGGACGCCGTCCGCCCCTACAGGAGATCATTATGAATTACAAACTTGCTTTCATCGGTTTCGGCAACGTTGCCCAAGCATTGATCCATTTATTGGAACGCAAACGCACGACGCTGAAAGATCAATATGACATCACGTTTTCCGTGACCGGCATCGCTACCGGCAAACATGGATTCGCGGTAAATGCCGAAGGCATTGATATCGAAGAGGCTTTGAGACTCGTAGAAAGTGGAAAGTCCATCGCTCCACTTTCTACTCATCAAATGCAAGACTCCCTTGCAGTTATTCAACATTCACATGCCGATGTGATGTTTGAAAACTCTCCGGTGAATGTTGCCACAGGTCAGCCTGCCATTGATCATGTGTGCGCGGCGTTGAACGCAAATATGCACGCCATCACTGCCAACAAGGGCACGGTGGTGCATGGTTATCGCGAGTTGACCGCGCTGGCAAAATCCAAGAACAAAAAATTTTATTTTGAATCAACGGTGTTGGGCGGTACGCCGATTTTCTCGGTGTTTCGCGAAGCGATGCCCGCCGCCGAATTGACCTCCTTCAAAGGCATCATCAATTCAACCACCAACATCATCCTGACGCGTATGGAAAACGGCGAAACATTCGATCAGGCTGTAAAATATTGTCAGAGCATTGGCGTGGCGGAGACCGATCCGTCCAACGATGTGGATGGCTGGGACGCGGCGATCAAAGTCGCGGCGCTGATCACCGTTTTAATGGATACGCCGTTCACGCCGCAGGAAGTGAATCGAACCGGAATCCGCGGCATCACGCCGGAAGCGATTCGAAGCGCAAAAGAAAAAGGTCAGCGTTGGAAACTGGTAGCGTCCGCGGAACGAAACGGGAATCAAATCAATGCGCGCGTCGCGCCGGAATTGGTCCCGCCTTCGTCGCGTTTGTATGGAATGGAAAGCGCCAGCGCGGGTCTCGAATTCCGCACCGATGTGCTGGGCGATTTGGCGATCATCCAAACCGAGCGCGCCGGGATGGGCGCCGGACCCGAAGAAACGGCTTACGGTTTGTTCGCTGATTTCATCAATGCAGTGAAAGGATAAACAAAAGAATTCAACATGATAGATGGTTTGACCACTGCCGAGGCGCAGTCTCGCCTTCAACAATTTGGTCCGAACGCCGTCACCGAAGAAAAATCGCGCAGGCTGATTGTTTTTCTCAAAAAGTTATGGGGACCCGTCCCGTGGATGTTGGAATTCAGCATCGTCCTCGAATTGATCATCGGCAGGTATACACAGGCCGCCATTATCAGCTTATTGCTGTTGTTCAATGCCGTGCTTAGTTATTTTCAGGAGAACCGCGCCCAGAATGCGCTGGCGCTCCTTCAGAAACGTCTCACCATTTCGGTACGAGTCCGACGCGATGGCGTGTGGCGAACTGTCCCGTCGAAAGAGATAGTCCCCGGTGACTTGATCCATCTGCGCGTCGGAGATTTTGTCGCCGCGGATGTCACCGTGAAGGAAGGTCATCTCTCGATTGATCAATCGGCATTAACCGGTGAATCGCTTCCGGTCGAGATTGATGCGGGAAAGACAGCTTACACCGGCAGCGTTGTCCAGCGCGGCGAAGCCGATGGAGAAGTCACCGCCACCGGTGCGCGCACGTTCTACGGAAAAACTGCGGAGCTGGTTCACACTGCAAAAACAGTCAGCCATTTGGAAACGACCATCCTCGGCATCGTCCGTTATTTGATCGCGCTCGATGTTTTGCTGGTGATCGGCGTGCTGGTGTATTCGTGGTTGAACGCATTCCCTTTCACCGACTCGATTCCGTTCGCGCTGATGCTGTTGGTAGCGTCCGTGCCGGTGGCGCTGCCAGCCACTTTTACATTGGCATCTGCTTTGGGCGCGCAGGAGCTGGCTTCGCACGGCGTGCTGGTGACACGCCTGACAGCGATTGAAGAAGCCGCCGCAATGGATGTGCTTTGCAGTGACAAGACCGGCACGATCACGAAGAATCAACTCACGCTCTCGGCGGTGTTCCCATACGCTCCGCATTCCGAAGCGGAGGCGCTGCGCCTCGCCGCCATCAGTTCCGACGAATCGTCGCAGGACCCGATTGATCTGGCGATCATCACGGCGGCGCGCGAACGCGGACTCGCGAATGGAAACATCGAGCGCTTGAAATTCATCCCGTTCGATCCGCTGACCAAACGCACCGAAGTCATGGCGCGCGTGGATGGACGCGAACTGCGGATCATCAAAGGTTTCCCGGAGACGGTTTCGGCTCTCGCCTCGGATTCGCCGAATCCCGTTAAAGATGTCGAAGCTTTGTCTGCGAAAGGCTACCGCGTCATCGCGATTGCCGCGGGCGAAAGAGGACACCTTGAGCTGGTCGGCTTGGTGGGACTCTACGATCCGCCGCGCGAGGATTCAAAAAAGTTGATTGATTCGTTGAAAGAATTGTCGGTACGAGTCATCATGGTAACCGGCGACGGACTCGCAACCGCCCGCGCCATTGCCGCGCAAGTCGGCTTGGGCGGCGAGGCTTGCGCTGCGGACGAATTGCACCAACAGCTTGCTGAGAACAATTTGACCTGCAATGTGGTGGCTGGTGTTTTGCCGGAAGACAAATTCAAGATCGTCCAGAGTTTCCAACGCGGCGGGCATGTGGTCGGCATGACTGGCGACGGTGTGAACGATGCTCCGGCGTTGAAGCAGGCTGAAGTCGGCATCGCCGTCTCGAACGCAACGGATGTGGCACGCGCCGCGGCCAGCGCCATCCTGACCAACCCCGGTTTGAGCGACGTGCTGTCGGCGGTCAAGATCGGAAGGCAAATCTATCAGCGCATGTTGACATACACGTTCAACAAGATCATCAAGACCTTCCAAATCGCGCTGTTCCTCAGCATCGGGCTGTGGCTGACCGGTCAATTTGTCACCACGCCGCGGCTGGTCGTTTTGCTTTTGTTCGCCAATGATTTCGTAACCATGTCCATCGCCTCGGACCGCGTGGCGTATTCCCGCAAACCGGATAGCTGGCAGATCAGGCCGCTGGTGATCGGCGCGCTGGCATTAGCCGCCGCCTGGTTGTTATTTTCGTTTGGGATTCTTTATCTGGGACGCGATTTCTATCATCTCGGCGCTGAGGAGTTGCAGACGCTGATCTTCGTGATGCTGGTCTTCACGGGGCAGGCAAACGTTTATCTGGTGCGCGAACGCCGCTCGTTTTGGAAGTCGCGCCCCAGCACCACGCTTTTGCTGAGCACGCTTGGCGATGCGATTGCCGTGATCGCGCTGGCCGCGTTCGGAATCTTGATGTCGCCGATCAGCCTGACGATCATCGCGTCGCTGGTGGGATTGATCGTTTTGTACGCGCTGGCGCTGGATTTTTTCAAAGTGGCCGTGTTCCGGCGCATGGGCTTTGCAGAATAAAGCATGAACGAAGCCACAAAATTATCGGATGGCTCTTCAAAAAATCCAGCACAAGATGATTGACCTGC
>DATCTP010000206.1:0-3073 GCA_036567885.1 Anaerolineales bacterium
GCTTTTTGAATTTGATTCCGGTGTCATAACTCCTCCATGTTTGGATTCGATCAATGAGATTGTTGAAAATATTGCTGAACGATATCAGAAAAATCTGTGCTGGTGTGCAGGCGCAGGGTCGCGAAGAAATCGGCGGCGGTAGCATGCTTGTGCGCATAGCGCGAAGCATAATCTTTCAGGAAGGCAAAGTAAACGGTGTCGCCGACGCGGTTCCGCAATGCGTCGAGGAAATTGGCGCCATTCAAATAAACCGCGTTGACATAAGAGCGAAACGTCGGGTAATCATAGATGCTTCCATCCACATAACCGCTCGGACCAAAATAATTGACGCGGAAATTCCACCACCAATTGCCGTAGTTCGGATAATTATATTCATAGAAAATATGCTCGCTGTAAACTGCCATGGCTTCATCCAGCCACGGCTCCATCGCCTGGTCGCTGCCAACCAACCCGAACCACCACTGATGCGCGATCTCATGTGTGCCAATCGTGACCAGATCGCTTTTGGCTGTGCCGTTATATTGTGAATAAAAATTTGTAGAGAGAAAAACCAATCCATCATATTCCTGTCCATCGGGAACATCGGTTTCAACAATGCTGATGCTCTGGTATGGATATGGACCGAATTTTGCTTCATACAGACCGAGGGATTGAGTCGCCATCCAAACGATCGCGCCGCTTGCATTTTCATTGCCGGAAAAATAATACGAACGAATCTTTACCGACCCGACAGCGGAGTCATCCATCTTGAAGCGATTACTGGCTGACCACACGAACGTGCGCGCGGCTTGGAGACGATATTCCATCCAATCGCCATTCGGCTGTTCCGGCGCGCTGGCCGCGACAATCACGCTGGGATCATCCACTTTGAGATTTAGATCGTAATCTGCGGCATCGTATACAAGCCATTCGCCAAAGGGCCAGGGATCGTGAAGCACCCAGCCATTGTTATACGGCACGATGAACGGATACCAATCACTCAAATTGACTTGATCGGTAAGATAGCCAAACGGTTTGGAATAACTCTTGGGCGGCAGAGATAAATCGAAACTTAATACAAAAGTTGTGATTGCGTTGGGTGCTAGCAACTGAGAAAGATTAATGGTCAATCGTTGGCCGTTGAGATTGTAATCTGTTGCTGCTCTTCCATCTTGGGTAATGTTGTTCAAGGAAAAGCAATTGCTCGATAGATTTGGTACGACAGCCATGACCACATTCGATAGAGTTTGAGCGGTGGTATTCGTATATTGGATGGTTTCATCGGTATGAAGCGTATGCGCTGAGTATTTCAGACGCACATAAAATGTATATTGGGTTCGTGTGTTCGTGGGGGCGGAGGTCTGCGAAGGCGCACTGGTTACGGGGATAGTTGTGGCGGTCGGCGGCAGGGATGTGGCGGTTGCCGTATCTGCGGGAATGGCTGTGCTGGTTGAAATCGCAGTATCCGTCGGAAGCGAGGTTGCAAATGGAAGCGATGTATTGGTCGGCGGCGCAGGCTGGAACGGAGTCGAGGTGGCGGTTGAGTTTGGATTAACGGTGACCAGATTGAAGTCGGGGGCGCGAGGCGTGGAAACGGCTGGCGCGCAAGCGGATGTCAGTGATGCAAAAAGTAAAACGCAAAGCGCAAAACGCAAAAACATAACGCGCCGAGCGGGAGATGGTTTGATGCGGAGCATGATCAATACGAATTCTTGAAATATTTTTTGAGCAAATCGGAGAAATCAATTTGCGTATCGGCGCGCAGGACGCGGAAGAAATCCGCGGATGTGGTAATCTTGCCGTTTTCCTGTTTGAGATAATCCTGAAGGAATGCAAAGAAGGCTTGATCGCCGAGGCGAATCCGCAGATCATCGAGGAAATGCGCGCCGCCCAAATAAACCGTGTTGGTATACGGAACGAATCCACCGGCATCGTAAATGCTGGTATCCACCCATGGTAATGATTCGGTCCCGCCGACGCGCGGATACCAATACGCCCACCACCAGGAAACATCGTTGGGATAAACCGAAGCGTAAAAAACATGTTCGCTATACGCGGCAAAGGCTTCATCCAGCCACGGCTGCATGGCTTGATCGTCTGCGACCTGCTCGAACCACCATTGATGCGCGGTTTCATGAACGGTCACGGTGATCAAAAGACTTTCAGGCGTTCCATTGTATAAGTTGTACGCGCTGCGCGGCATAAAAACCAAGCCGGAGAATTCCATGCCGTCGTTGAAATCGCCCATGACAATGGAAAACGTTTTATGGGAATACGGAGTTCCATAATGTTGAGCATAGACTTGCATCGCCTGAACGGACGCTGCCAACGCGGCTTGCGCGGCTTTATCATACAGCGGGAAATAATAGCCATACACTGTTGCATCTCCCGATTGCGCGCTAATGACTTTGTATTCGCGGCTGGCGGAAATCACAAAGGTGCGCCCGGAAGTGAGCGTATAGCGAGTCCATTCCCCGTTCTGGCTCGGCGCGCCGCTGGAAGCGACCACTGGCGCGTTGGCTGGATTCGTGAATTTTAGGTTGACATCGAAATCTGCCGCATCGTACACCAAATGTTCGCCGTAGTACCAATGGTCGTGCAAGATCCATTGTCCGCCAATGAACGGGACGACGAACGGATACCAATCCGTGAGATTCATCTGGTTTTGACTATAACCGAATATTTGTGGGCGCACGCCGTGTTGTTCCTGAAGCGGCGGCGGATTAAGAGTAAATTGGATGTGAACTGTAGCTATTGATTCAGGAGCGAGGGGCTGTGGAAGTTGAAGCGATAACTTATGGCTTGCTAATGTATAATTTGAAAGCGGCGCTCCGTCAATAGCCAGGGTTTGGAGCACAAAACAATTTTGCCAATAATTGGGTTCCACCGCCAGCACCATATCGTTCAACACCTGACCGGTATGATTTGGATAAAGAACAGTCTCATCCACGCCGACGGATTTCGCGTCGTAGTTCATCACAACGTTCATCGTGTATTGAGGGCGCAGCGGCACGGAAACGGATGTCGCTGTGACGGTTGGATCGGAAGTTGATGTTGCTGTTGGCGGTACGGGAGTTGATGCGGACGGTTCAGT
>DATCTP010000207.1:0-3903 GCA_036567885.1 Anaerolineales bacterium
TATAATATTTTCAAAGTAAATATTGGTAATTCCGCCAGTTAAAAATCTATTGCGCTAAACAAGCCAAACAAAGCATGTAGCGGACGATTCGATTATCTTTGAAACAAATAATTTATCTCTTGCAATTTCTTCGCAAGTAACTCATTCATATCTTCTTCCCTCATTCTCCATTCCCAATTTCCACCGAGTCGGCTCGGATAATTCATGCGCGCGTCACCGCCGAGGCTCAACACATCCTGCATCGGCGCAACGGCAAACATCGCCACCGATGACCAAATGGCACGGATCAAATCCCAAGCGAAGTCATGTCCATCTGTGTGCAAATAGCGCAGCGCAAACTCGCGTTCTTCTTTTGATGTCGTCGCAAGCCAGCTCATCACTGTATCGTTATCATGTGTGCCAGTATATGCCACACAGTTGTGAATATAAAGATGAGGCAGAAATGGATTATCGGGACCGGAGAATCCAAACTGCAAAATTTTCATCCCCGGCAATTGAAACTCTTCACGGATTGCAATCACATCCGGCGTGATCAATCCAAGGTCTTCAGCGATGATGGGCAAATCTTTTTTCAATGCAGATTGAATCACACGGAACAAATCCGCGCCGGGACCAGGTTTCCACGTTCCATGCTCGGCGGTTTCATCCGTGGCGGGGATTTCATAATAACCGGCGAAGCCGCGGAAATGATCGAGACGTATCACATCCACCATCTTCAACGTGGCTTTAACTCGCTCAATCCACCAAGCATAACCGCTACGCTTGTGTTCATCCCAACGATAAAGCGGATTGCCCCACAACTGTCCCGTTGGCGAAAATAGGTCCGGCGGCACGCCCGCGACTACGGTTGGATTTCCAACTTCATCAAGAAAAAATAATTCGGGGTTCGCCCACACATCCGCGCTGTCGCCCGCCACAAAAATCGGAATATCACCGATAATTTTAATTCCTTTATCGTTGGCATATTTTCGCAGATTATTCCATTGCTTGAAGAAAAGAATTTGATAAAATGAAAAACGCAAAATGGATGATGCCAATGATCGACGCGCGCTTGCCATTGCTTTCGCTTCTCTCTTCTTGACTTCAATGGGCCAGCCACTCCACGCGCCTCCGCCATTTGAATCTTTTAGCGCCATGAAAAGAGCATAATCATCCAGCCATGAGGAGTGTTCTTTACAAAACGAATCAAACATCTCCCTGAGCGAAGTCGAAGGGTGAGATTGATAGCGGTCAAACGCCTTTTGCAAAAGATTCAATTTCCATGGGATGAGCAAACCGAAGTCCACGCGTGATGCGTTGAAGTCTGGCTTATCCAATAAATCTGAATCAATCAATAATCCATCTTGTAAAAGAAGTTCAGGACTTATCAAATATGGATTGCCCGCGAACGCCGAGAAACATTGATACGGCGAATCGCCGTAACCGGTGGGACCGAGTGGCAAAATTTGCCAAAGCTTGCAACCAGAGGCAGCGAGAAAATCCACAAAGCGATATGCTTGCGGACCGAGATCGCCGATGCCATACGCACCTGGCAAACTGGTTGGATGCAAAAGGATTCCACCGGAGCGAGGAAAGTTCATCATTCACCCTTGAAGAGAAAATTTTTATCGCGCCACAAGCTGAGCCACAACACGTTGATACAGTTGAAAATATTGTTGAGCAGAATTCGTCCATGAAAAATCCTGCGCCATGCCCGCTTTCTGAAGCGGCTCCCAACGCACATGATCAGAATAGATCGCTAACGTTTTTTTGATGGCGGCTGCTAAACGCGCCGCGGTCGGCTTTTGAATCATAAAACCGGTTTCGCCATCATAAATCGTATCCTTCAAGCCGCCCACCGCGCTGACAATCGGCACACAGCCATAACGCATGGCGATCATCTGCGAGAGTCCGCATGGCTCATAACGCGATGGCATCAAAAAGATATCCGATCCGGCATAGATTTGACGCGCCATGCCTGCATCGTATTTGAATTCAGCGCGCACGCGATCAGGAAATTCGGTTTGTAGCTGGCGAACGGAAGCTTCGAGCTTCGGGTCGCCGGTGCCGAGAATAACGAACTGCCAGGGCATATCTTTGAGTTTGGTCAATGCTTTGGGAATCAAATCGATTCCCTTTTGCGGATCCATGCGTGAGACCACACCCAACAAAGGCACATTTAAATCTTGCGGCAAACCGAGACGCACTTGCAAAGCAAGTTTATTGGTCGGACGTTTATCTAATGTAGCACTTCCGAAATTCATTGCCAATGCAGGATCCGTTGCGGGATTTAACGATTCGGGATCAATGCCGTTCAAGATTCCATTCAACGATTCTTTGCGTCCGTGAATGTAATCCTGTAACCCGCAACCGAATTCAGGCGTCAGCAGTTCGCGCGCATAAGTTGGAGAAACCGCCACGATGGAGTCAGCCGCCCAAAGTCCGAGCGGAAGCGGAAGCGCACGCGCCCATTCCGGCAAACCAGTCTGCGCCAGCGATAAGCCATAACCTTCCAAAATTGCGGAAAGATCGGGCCCCATAAACGGCAAATTATGAATCGTCAGCACTGAAGCCACGCCGGGGAATTCCCCTTCCCAGCGTTTGATCAGCAGCGCATAACAAGCCAGCGCGGTATGCCAGTCATTGGCGTGAACGATATTGGGCTTCCAATCCAATTGACGCGTCAACTCCAGCGCGGCTAAAGAAAAGAATGTATATTTCTCAGCGTCCAATTTCGAGTCAGCGGAATAGACCGAACCACTTTTCGTGATCGGTTCGCCGCTTATAAAATAAACGGTCATGCCGCCCAAACTGGATTCAAGGATTTGAACTTGCAAATCGCCGCCCTGATACGATAACGGAAAGATCATCAACGGCCGAAGTCCTTCTGATTTAATGGCTGAATGCAATGGCAAAACGAGGCGGATATCCAAAGCGGTTCCATTCGTGACTTCAGCCGGTAAATCGTGCAATGACTTTGGCAACGCCCCAGCCACATCTCCCAACCCGCCAACTTTGATAAACGGTTCCGCTTCCGCGGCTAAAAATAATACGTTTAGATTTTCAGGCATCGCGCCCAATTGTACAACGAAAATGGGCAGTTGTTGGACTGCCCATAAGACATTATGTGACTACGAGCGATGGAATTACTGGAAGCAACTATACATTTCCTGTTGGATTCGAATCTTCTTTCATCGGTGCTGGTTGCACCCGCGGAACGGGGCGCGGCGCAGGTTTTTTGGCAAACTTTGCGCTAACATGGAGCACCATGCGAAGCATGGCTAGGAATAGAAAGCTTCCGCCCAGCGACCAGTAAATAGTTTGCGCCCAGCTTGTCGAAGCGTCGGTGCCGCTCATCACGCCGTGAAGGATTGCCATCAGGAACATCAGGAAGCTGAGATAATGGATGGCGCGCCAAGTCTTCGGCCCGATCATCTGACGAATATAGAACGTGAACGTTACAACCGCCCAAACATAGAAACCGATCTGTCCAACCCCAACCCAGAAGGGATGATAGTTCACGCTTCCAAACGGCATGAGCACCTGCGCCAATTGATAATTGATGTAATGGTCACCCATCAGAATCAATGCATGGAAAGTTGCAAACGCCAAACCAAGCAAACTCACATATTCATGGATTGCAAATGCCGCCGCCGCGCCGGGCCAATATCTTGAAACCTTGTTGGTGATCAATAAGCCGAGCATCATCGAAAGCCAAAGCAAGCCCAGCGCCGCAAACGCCGAGCCGCGCGAAAGATACCAATATGCTTTCGGATCGGTGCCGACCATCGTCTGCGCAAAATTTGGAATCCAATTGGGAGCAAAGATCACCGCACCGAATATTCCGAGCGCCATCGCGAAGAACAAACTGAGAATTGACATCAAACTGAGCGATGAATGATCGTAGTCGTTTTGTGGATTTGG
>DATCTP010000208.1:0-2663 GCA_036567885.1 Anaerolineales bacterium
CATTTGAATTATCTTTACTTTCAGGCAAGTCCTGCAAAGTAATCCGTTTTGATTTGAAAGCCATCCACTCCAAGCCGGTGCAACGCATCTTTCAAATCATCCACCATGCCTCTGGGACCAGAAATATAGAACAAGCAATTCCGATAATCCGGCACCGCCGATTTGATCATCTGCGGATTGATTCGCCCGACCTGTCCCGTCCACGAAGAAGGTACGTTGCGATTATCCGTCACCGAATAAATAGTTTTGATTCCCAATTCAAACTGGGCGCGGTCAAAGACATCTTTGTACACAAAATCGTTGACGGTCGGAGCGATGTAAAACACCGTAATCGGCCTGCGTTGTTTGGTATCGAGCAAAAATTTAATCATGCTTCGGAACGGCGTAACGCCGATGCCGCCCGCGATAAGGACCACTTTTTGTTTCGGATCATCCGGCAAAACAAAATCACCCGCCAGTTGCGCCGCGACGATCTCCGTATCTTTATCCAAGCCAAGCATGGCTTTCTTGTACGAACTGGATCGTGGATTGAACTTGACTCCCAGCCGCAAATTACGCTCGGTAGGCGAGGATGCAATCGTGAAATAGCGCCGGTTACCGCGGCTATCCGTATCGGGATGACCCAGCGTCCATTCCATGTATTGACCCGGGACAAACGCGAATCGGCGCGGCGCGGGAAAGATAAATTCGTACACGTCCGATGAGACGCGATTCTTTTCCTTGAGCTTGAGAACAAGCTTATCTTTGGAACTGACAATATACGAGAAACCATTCCCAATCAAAAGGGCAACTTCAGGCGTTATATAAAACCCGCCAAAATGGAATTGCGGTGCGAACAGGAATCCGACCAACGCGCCGTAGACAATTCGCAATTGACGAGTCGGCGGCGTGGTAAGCGGTTCGGTCAGCATAATGACGGCGAAGAATATCAACGGCGAATAAAGGATCGTTTTTTGTGTCGAGCCAATGAAATCAGCGCCAGTGAACAAACTCGAGACAAAGATCGTTGCAACCGCCGCGCCCAAAAAGCTGAGCACCATATCGAACCGCCCGATCTTTCGGACCACCAACAAGCCACCCAGAACCACAAAAAACAACATCTGCCCGGAACCGATCCACCAGCTAGCGGACTGGTTGATCGTGAAATACGTCAGCGCAACGGCAAACGCGGCCGGATTAAACAAATGTTTGCGATTGATCGCCACAATGTATTTGGAAGCGTTTGCCAAAATCGCCGCCCACGCCAAAAACCATAAGTCGTTATACGATTGGATCGGCGTAATGATCAGCGCCAGAATCAATGCCGTGATGTAGACCGACTCGACGTTGGCGGGCACGCCATAAATCCTGGAAAAGATGCTGTTGGTAATCGCTGAGACAACCAACAAGAACGCGACCGTCGCCATCAACGCAAATGGATCAAACGTGGTTACATTCCCGGCGTTCAGGACAAATGCAATCGCCAGCAGGGCAATTAAATAATAAAGCACCAACCGGTACATCGTGATGCGGTTGAGCTGGTTATCAATGAATCGAATCATGCAGTTACATACCTCACAAAGCTGGTGGTAAAGGTTGCCTGTTTGTCTTTATCAATCATGTAGCCCTCAAAGCCCGGCAGATATTCGATGAAGTCAATGCCGGATCGCCCCATGGCAAACGCGGCGGTAGCAAAACGATCCGCTTCGTACACATCGGGACCGATCACGGTCAGACTCAAAATATCGGTGATGGTTTGCCCGGCATTCATGGGATTATAGATGTGCTGGCCGCGCACATACGTGCCGGAAGTTGCCACGCCGCAATCGCTGACGGAAATCACTTTGACGATCTCATCCATGTTGAACGGATTGCGGATGCCGACGCGCCACTTCTCGCCCTGACTATTCTTTCCGTTGGCTTGAATATCGCCGCCTGCGTCCACATAAAAATTCTGAAACCCTTTTTTGCTCAAAATCTCGGCGGCGTTATAAATCGCCCAGCCTTTGACAATTCCCGATGGATCGATCATTCCGTTATGATGAATATCAAAATAACCGTTCGACTCGCGGCGGGTTTGTTCGGCGAGTTGAAAGATCAACTTCATATCCTCGCTAGAATTTTCAAACTTCAAGTCGCCGCGATTGAAACGTGAGATTTCGCTGGTATCTTTATAGGTGCTGAATTTTTCATCCACGTAAACGAAGTAATCGAACACTTCATCGAAGAGCGACGCGTTTGCCGCCTCATCCACGATTTCCAAAGTAATCGGCATACCCATCAGGATGCGCGTCTGCTTCACGAGGTTTAGTGCGCGCTCGCCAGCGCCGATTGCAGGGACATTTGAAAGCCTTCACTGGTCAAGGTGGCGCCGGAGATAATATCCACATTGGCGGATTGCGCCTGGATGGCTTCCTGTTGCAGGTACGGCATTGCGATTGAATTGATGCGCTGTGACGTGCGGCGGTCGCTCGGATATTGCAGGAAGGTCACTTGAGCGACCTTTCCGTTTTGAATGGTCGTCTGAACTTGAACCAATCCATAATTGACATCCACGGTCGGTCCCGTATACGTTCCATCCTTATAACCGCTCGGATTGGATGATGAACTCGAAGCCGGAACCTGCGCCGATGAATTGGAAGCGGAACCCGCCGAACTGCCCGATAGTGACGGATCTGTAGTGG
>DATCTP010000209.1:0-3168 GCA_036567885.1 Anaerolineales bacterium
CAAATCGTCAGCTGACGATTTGCTTTTTTGGAAGATAAGCACCGGTGTTGACGGAACCGCCATGCCCGCATGGAAAGGTGTTATAACCGACCAGCAAATTTGGCAAGTGGTCGCGTTTATCCGTACGCTAAAATAAATTTCAAAGGAGTTTACTGCTATGACTATTTCATCTGGAATCCCTGCACCTGAATTTGAATTATTGGATGACACGAATTCGGCGCGTCGTTTGTCGGACTTCAAAGGTCAGCCTGTGATTTTATATTTCTATCCCAAAGATGATACGCCCGGTTGTACAAAGGAAGCCTGCAACTTTCGTGACGATTATTCCGCTTATCAAAAAGCGAATGTGACCATTCTCGGCGTCAGCCCTGATTCGGTGAAGTCGCATGTCAAGTTCAAGGAAAAATTTCAATTGCCATTTCCATTGCTGGCGGATGAAGATCATCGGGTCTGTAGTGCTTACGGTGTATGGGGAACAAAGAAATTCATGGGAAAAGAATATGAAGGCGTTTTGCGCACTACATTTTTGATCAATTCCGACGGCGAAATTGCCCGCGTCTTTGAGGATGTGCGTCCATCCGAGCACAGCGCGGAAGTGCTCGAAGCGTTGAAGAATTTATAGTTTCCAGTACCAAGCCAAAGTCTAGAAACGAAGCGGCTGAATCATTTTCCAATTCGGAAGAAAACGTCTGAATAACCGTGACAAATTTGAGGAAATTTGGTACATTAAGCACCTCGCCGTGTGCGGCGAGTTTTATTCGTGTTGATAAGTTTTTGAGAATCCAACTTTATTCTTGAGATTAACGCCCCTTGTTTTTCGGCATTTATTTGCCGTCGAACAAGGGGAAAGCGCGCCAAGACGGTGCGTGCGATATCAAAATTCAGGAGAGAGTATATGCGACATTATATAATTGCCGGCGTGCTGGTGATCGTTGTAGCTATAGCTACTTATGCCGGATTGATGGCAATACACCTGATGCCGGTCGAAGCCAGTGCTCAGTCGATTCCGATCGATAACTTATGGAATATCGAGATCGCTATTATTTCGTTTCTCTTTGCGCTGATCATGGTTCCTCTGATCTACAGCTTGATCGTATTTCGGAGGAGAAAAGGGGACACCTCGGACGGCGAACATATTGAAGGAAATAACACCCTTGAAATTACATGGACAGTGATTCCATTAATTACTGTTCTTATTCTCGCGTATATTGGCACGTATACACTGGGGGATGTACTGGCCGTAGATCCGAATGCTTTGCAGATCGACGTGACCGCTCGTCAATGGTCGTGGTCGTTCAACTATCCGGAAGGATTTACATCCAAAGAATTGCATCTGCCGGTCAATCGTCAAGTGGTTTTGAATATGCAGTCCACGGATGTGATCCATTCGTTCTTTGTGCCTCAATTTCGCATGAAACAGGATGTGTTGCCGGGTCGCATCACAACTTATCGCGTCACGCCAATTCTGATTGGTAATTACACGGTGGAGTGCGCCCAGTTGTGCGGCACATCGCATTCATATATGACGGCTCCGGTGATCGTGACTTCACAAGCTGATTACGATACATGGATTCAGTCGCAAGTCGCGGCGGCGGCTGTGGCGGCTCAGACTCCCCTAGGGCGCGGACAGCAGCTCGTTGCTCAATATGGATGTACGGGTTGCCACTCGGTTGATGGCAGCAGCACGGGCATTGCTCCAACGTGGAAGGGACTCTATCAGTCGCAAGTCAAAATGTCTGGCGGAACCAATGTCGCACCCGGTGCAGTTGTAACGGCGGATCAAGCCTATTTGATCGAGTCGATTGTCAACCCAAGCGCCAAGATCGTGAATGGTTTTCAGGATAACGTGATGCCGAAAACGTTTGGAACTACGTTAACTCAATCGCAGATTAGCGATATTGTCGCTTATATCGAGTCGTTAAAGTAATTGCGCGGAGAAATGAAATGAAAAAATTCTTTACATCGGCGTTGATTCGTGGTCTGCTCTGGCAATTGATCGGTTGGATCGTCGGCGCGTTGTTCGTGACCGGCATTCGCGTTCTTATGGGATTGAATCCATTTGTGACGGGTCAATACTTTTTCACGGAGCCTGCCTGGGTGTTTGGCGGGTTAGTGGGCGCGATTTCGTATGTAGCCAGTACGGGAGCCATGACGGATTGGTTCAAATGGGCGAAGGGTGAAGAAACTCCCGAACATCGCGAAGATCCGCCCGGCTGGGAAAAGTATCTCAATGTCTCCCTTGATCATAAAGTGATCGGTGTGCAATATACAGTGACTGCGTTGTTTCTGCTATGCGTGGGTGGATTATTTGCATTGATCTTTCGTACTGAATTGGCGCACTCCGGTTTGCAGTTTCTTACACTTCAAGAATACAACACCTTTATGAGTCTGCACGGCATCGTGATGATTGTCGGTATTTTGCTCGGTGTTGCTGGTTTGATGAACTATCTGGCACCGATGTTGATCGGTGCGCAGGATATGGCGTTTCCGCGTTTGAATGC
This sequence comes from Anaerolineales bacterium, assembly GCA_036567885.1. Lineage (GTDB taxonomy): Bacteria > Chloroflexota > Anaerolineae > Anaerolineales > Villigracilaceae > Fen-1038. Next base: position 2,502 of record DATCTP010000209.1, read on the forward strand.
GTTTTCCTATTGGGTGGCTCCACCTGCCGCCGTTTTATTGCTGTCGACTCTTGTGTTTGGCGGCTTCGATACCGGTTGGACGGGTTATCCGCCGCTTTCGGAGCGCGCGCCGCTTGGGATGCAGATGTTCTTTCTGGGCGTGGCGGTTGCGGGTTGGGCTTCCATTCTTGGAGGTCTGAACTTAATCGCCACCGTTTTGCGAATGCGCGCCAAAGGAATGACCGCCTTCCGAATGCCGATTTTCGTTTGGGCTGCCATTGCGACATCACTGATCTCCACAACGGCGACCCAATTAATTGGCCTTTCATTCCAAATGGTGATGTTCCAGCGTTTGTTTGGGATGGGGTTCTTTGATTCGGATAAAGGCGGGAATCCGATCTTGTTCCAGCACCTGTTCTGGTTCTATTCGCATCCGGCGGTCTATGTATTTGTTTTGCCGGGGCTGGGAATCATTTCGGAACTCATGCCGGTCTTTGCTCGCAAACCACTTTTCGGTTATAAGTTTGTAGCGATGTCTTCCCTCGGTATTGCGCTGGTGGGTTTCCTCGTGTGGGCGCATCACATGTTTGTATCCGGCATGAATCCATATTTGCGGATTCCCTTTATGTTCACCACTCTTCTGGTCGCCGTTCCGACGGGCGTTAAGTTTTTCTCTTGGGTCGCGACG
>DATCTP010000210.1:0-4374 GCA_036567885.1 Anaerolineales bacterium
GAAGAGGTACTTTTGCCAGAGGCAATAAAAAGTACTGTTGGCGTTGTTATTAAGTTATTGATTGCTTGACAATTTCACTTTACTAAATTTCCTGCTCACTTGCATTCGGAGCAACAAACTTTCAAGATTATAACTTGACATCAATATTTTGCAGACAACGATCAACATCCGATTAAGAAAGAAGCGAAATCATTTCAGTGCCCAAAAAAATCTTCATCTCCGCCGACCACGGCATGGCAATCATCTACTTCCTACAAAGCGACGTCGTCCCGACTCTGCTGGATGCGGGCATTGAAATCGTCGTGCTCACCGACGATGAAACCAAAGACCAAATTGCAAAACGCTATACAGATGTCGCGCTGAGCGGAGGGTCGAGTGATCCTGAGCTTGTCGAAGGACGAGACCCGAAGTCGAAGCGCCTCACCTTCGAAGGCTTGCGCCTCAAGCGAGCCAATGACTACGCGGCAAAATTCAAACCGCGCTGGCAATGGCTGCTCGTCTACCTGCGCCGCGTCGGCGGCTCGTGGCGCATCAACACCGAAGCCATGGACAGCCACATCTGGGAAGTCTGGGTGGAGAACGGCTGGAAATTTCGTTTGGGCATTTGGATTCCGTCCGCGCTCGCGATTCTTATCTTGCGGACGTTTTCCTTCGCGCGCAAATTTTTAGTGCGGATGCAGAACCGCTTCATTCCCCGCCCGAACCTGTACGCCGATTTATTTGAGAAGTACAAGCCCGATCTGGTCATCGCTTCGACGGCAGGCTGGCGTCTCGACCGTTATCTGCTCCGTGAAGCGACTCTGCATCACGTGCCGACCATGGCGGCGATTGTCGGCTGGGATAATCCATCGAGTTATTCCATCTCAGGTGCGCGCCTGGATTATGCAACCTGCTGGTCGCAGCTTCAAAAAGATGAATTGGTTTACGGCTCCGATTGGAATCCAGAACGCGTAAACATCGGCGGCATTCCTTCGTATGACGGTTATTTCAGAAAAGAATGGCAATTATCGAAGGACGATTATTTCAAGTTGCATGGTCTCGACCCCAAGCGCAAGTTGATTTCGTACGCCTGCTCGTTTGTCCATTTTGCGCCGAACTATCCGAACGTGGAAGCGCTTGCAAAATTGGTTTCATCTGATTCATTGGTTGAACCTTCGCAATTGTTGATTCGATTGCATCCGAGTCATTTCCAGGATAAACCGAAAATCTTTGCCGATGAACGCGAACGAATTTTTGCGCTCGAGAAACAATATCCTAACGTACATGTTGTCAAGCCGGTTGCTTTGGGCGGATCGCTCGGCTATTACAGCGGCGAAGACATGGACGAAAAATCGTCCATGATGGCGCATTCGGATGTGCTGGTGACGGTCTACTCGATGATGGTTGTTGAAACCGCTGTCCACGACACGCCGATTGTCGCCGCGGTGATTGATACGCCCGGCGGTTGGAACGTGCCGAAGAAATATTCTTTATCGCTGAAGAAGATTGGCAACTGGCCCACGCATAAACGTTTCCGTGATGCCAAAGCCGGACGCGTCGCTGAAAACGAAGATCAGCTTCGGGATGTGATCAATCTCTATTTAGCGAATCCCGCTCTCGACGCGGCAGAACGCCGCAAGTTTATCGAACGAGAAATCACTTATACTGATGGCAATTCTGGAAAACGGACGGCGGAATTTATTTTGAAAATATTAAATTCTTGAGGTCATTGCGAGCCGCTGCAGGCGGCGTGGCAATCTCAGGTAACCTGCGAACAATAATTTGATCCAATGTCGAGATTGCCACGCTCACTTTATTCGCTCGCAATGACAGGATAAAATAGTTATGACCGGAAACCGCAACATGTTCCTCTTCTACTTCTCCATCACACTTGCCATCGCCTCGAGCGCGCTGTATCACTTTAGTCAGAAATCCACGCCTGCAAATGTAAACCCCGCAGTAGCGATCATGGTCACCTACGCGGTTGCCTTCTGTTTGACGGTGATTTTGTCCTTCTTCGTTCCAACCAAAATCGGATTTCTCGCCGAATTACGTCAATTGAACTGGGCAAGCTATCTGCTGGCATTTTCCGTCGTCGGGCTGGAAGTTGGCTTTCTGCTGTTTTACCGTGCAGGCTGGAATATCGGCATCGCCGCGGTGCTCGTCAATGTCGTGGCTTCATTATTGTTGGTGCCAGTTGCGTTATTAGTTTTCAAGCAACAACTTTCTTGGGTTAATATCATTGGCATTTTGGTTTGTCTGGCTGGATTAGTGATGTTGAATTGGAAGAGATAAAGAACAAGGAACTGTTTACATGAGGAAAGAATCGTTCTTTGTTATACTGTTTGCATTTGTCGCGGTTGGTTGTTCTTCACGGACAATGGCAACCATTAAGGAATTCCCTTTGTTAAAGGGAACAAGATGGGTTTATTCCTATCGAGCCTATCAACCTTCGATTTCCAACCCAAGACAAATTGCAAGGGCTACCTATCAATTAACTGATACTGTTACCGATACAGAATTTGTTTCTCCTTACTTTATTGCGCATGTACAATCAGTGTGGAAACTCGTTCAATCAGATTCCGGCTGGATGGAGGATTTCATTTCAAATCAACCGAACGAAACATGGTATGTAGTGAATGGCCAACAAGTATTCGGGAGCAAACAGGCCATTGATATAAAAAATATCAATACAGATGATCTGCTACTGGATTATGATTTTCCGCTAGTCGTGAATAAAAACTGGTGTCCAATGAAGGTTGATTTTAAAGACCCAACACATAAAATTGCCAACTGCCAGTCTGCTGGCAAACGTGAAATAACTAACCAGAGCACATTGGAGACTCCCGCTGGCAAGTTCGATAATTGCTATGATATGGTTGATTACTTCAATGATGGCAATTTTTATCAGAAGTTTTGTAATGGTGTCGGCATAGTTTCCTTGCAATTTGACCATGCAGGAACTCCATTCGGATTTGAACAAACTTTAACCCACTTCTCTGCAGGAGCTCAATAGCAAATGTTTTCTCGTTTTAAAAGCGCCGCCCGCATTCTTATAAAGGGCGAGCCAAAAAAGAAACAACGCAATCCCATCCCGGCCATCACTCCTGAAGAAGTGGCGGAGATCAAGCAGTTCTTTCCTCACGAAAAATTCTTCGTCTTCGGTCATGCCCGTTCGGGAACAACGCTTCTTATGCGCCTCGTGCGTTTGCATCCTGAAGTTCATTGCGATTATCAGGCGCATTTCTTCACGCGCAAGCCGTTGCTGAAATCGCTGGTTGATTCAGCCGAGATCGAAGAATGGTTGACGCGCAAATCCAATCGCTGGAATCAAGGACGCGACCTTTCGCCGCTTGTTCTGCGCGCATCGGCGGATTTCATTATGGAACGCGATGCGGCGCGTGAAGGCAAGATGATCGTCGGCGACAAAAGCCCTTCGTCCACAATTCATGGTCAGTCTGTACGTGATATGCACGCCGTCTATCCCGATGCAAAATTAATTTACATTGTCCGTGATGGACGCGATGTATTGATCTCGGAACGTTTCCGCAACTTTGTGGAAGAATCCAAATTCCTAACTGCCGAAGACAAACATATCGTCGAAGAACTTCGCAAGGATCAGAATCAATTTGCGAATGGCACGCGCTCGATCTTCACCGAATCATTTATCCGACGCGTGGCAAAAGGCTGGGTCACGAACTTACAAGAGGTCGAAAACGAAGGCCAGCGATTGTATGGCAAAACTTATTTTGCTTTGCGATATGAAGATTTACTTTCGACTCCGTTCGATGAAATGAGAAAGTTGTGGAAGTTTCTGGGCGTTAAGAAAATCAACAAATCGCTGGACAAAGAAATCAAAACCGAAATGGCTTCCAACCCTGATGAGGAATGGCAATCCCAGCGCAATGGCGATATTTCCTCGTTCCTGCCGAAAGGTCAGGCTGGCAACTGGCAGAGACTTTTCACTGCAAAGGATAAGGCGATCTTCAAAGAAATCGCGGGCGAGATGCTGGTCAAGTGGGAGTACGAGAAGGATTTGAATTGGTAAAAAATGAAAATTCTTATTGCTGGCCTCGGCTCGATTGGACGAAGACATTTTCGCAACCTGATTTCGTTAGGCGAAAAAGATATTGTGTTGCTTCGTTCTCATCGCGCCACGTTGTCGGATGATGAAATGGCTGGCTATCCTGTAGAATCCAATTTGAGTGAAGCACTAAAAAAATATCGACCTGATGCGGTTATCATTTCAAATCCAACCGCATTGCATTTGGATATTGCGATTCCATGTGCAGACGCAGGCTGTTCAATACTGATGGAAAAACCCATCTCCAATTCATTGGATCGTGTTGATGAACTCGCCTCTGCGCTTCGACGAGGCGGCGGGCAGCTGCTCGT
>DATCTP010000211.1:0-2591 GCA_036567885.1 Anaerolineales bacterium
CACGCTAATTTCAATGGTGCGTTTCGTTAATCGGCTTTGTACGATCAAAATGATTATTGTAACTATACCCACAATTGACGCTATTAGAGCGGACATAGGCGTGACCCAATTTAGAAATGAACCCAAATTAATTTCCATGGGATGTCTCCTAGTTTGATTATTTCCCCATCTTACTACTAAAAAATAAGGACGCACTATGAAAAGCGCGCCCTAAAACATCGAAAAAAGCTCCTCGCCGAGGATTTGAACCTCGAACCTAGCGGTTAACAGCCGCCCGCTCTGCCGTTGAGCTAGCGAGGAAGGCGACGGGGATTATACGGTCAAGGCAGAGGTGTGTCAAGCATGGAAAATATATTTCATGTCATTGCGAGGGCGTTCTGCCCGAAGCAATCCCCTCAACATAAACGAGATTGCCATGTCGTTCGCTACGCTCGCTCCTCGCAATGACATAACTAACTATGCAGATTTTTTCTTCGTATTCGATTCCTTTGAATTCAATTGCAGCTTTCGCTTCTTACGTTGATCCATCCAACGCCAAAAAGCCGGGATGAGAATCGCGGTCACCAGAATACCGGCGATCCACTTCCAGTCCAAAGAACCGAGGCGCTGCGTTACCGTGACCTTTACATCAATATCCGCTTGATACGATTCGATCTCGCGCCAATAATCCTGACCTTGAAATTGCACGAGCCGATACAGGATCAACGTCAACCGTTGCGTTCCGCTTTTGCGAGCGGTCACCAACCAAGTCCACTGCGTGGTCTGCGTGCCGCTGACAAGTTGTTCGGGATTATCCTGTTCGGGCTGGATCGAAAATGCCTGGGCGTCATCGGAAAGCAAAGTGGCCCTCATGCGCGGCGTGATTTGAACGCTGGCGCTTGCGACCTCCCCACTCGCTCCGCTCGCAGCAACTTGCGTGCTCAACGCTTCAGGCGACATGGATGGATTGAGCAAAAGTTCGATGGTAGTTGTTTGATCCAACAGCATGGACTGCGGCTTGTTATAAGCAATGCTGCCCGCGATGGATTGCTGCAAAATGGAATCGATCTGCGCCAATTGATTTGCTACAGATGGTGTATTGGCTGACATCGTGGAAACCGTGGTTGGAACCTCCGTCACGGCTGCTTGTGTGGGCGGCGCGATAGTGGCCGCGGGAGCCGAAGTGGCGGCAGGCGCTGAAGTGGAAGCAGGAGTGGCCGCGCTGCCACATGCAGCCAGCAAAAGCGCGAGGATGCCAAACATTAGAATCAATCCGAAGGTTTTTCTCATCACAACCTTCCCGCTACAAACTTGCAATTATTTATTAGGCTTTATTCAATATAATCCACAGATTTCGCAGATTACACAGAATGAAGAAAAAATTTGTTTTTGTTATCCCAGATAAAGTCTATTTTACTAAATTGCAAGACATATCATCGAAGAACATCCAACACTAATACTTGATCGCGCTCAACTGATGCAATTTATCCATGCGATGCGTGGCGGTGATCTGGCGCACCGTGCCGGTCAGTCCGCGCACCACAATTGAATCCGTGGTTGCGCCATCGCCGAAGTAACGCACGCCGTGGAGCAATTCGCCATCGGTGATGCCGGTCGCCGCGAAGAACACATCTTCGGACGAAACCAGATCCTCCATCGTTAGGATTTTCTCGAAGTCGTACCCTGCTTCGCGCCCGCGCCGCAATTCGTTTTCATCGCGCGCATATAGTTTGCCTTGAATCTCTCCACCCATGGCGCGTAACGCGCACGCCGAAAGCACACCTTCGGGTGTGCCGCCGATCCCGATCAAGACATCCACACCGGCATCGGGCCAAGCCGTCATCAGCGCCGCGGCCACATCGCCGTCGGGAATGATGCGGATGCGCGCGCCAACTTTTCTTATTTCAGCAATCATCTCATCATGGCGCGGACGGTCCAGAATAATCGTGGTCAAATCTTCGACATCTTTATTCTTGGCTTTCGCAATCGCTTTGAGATTTTCAGTGAGCGGTTTTTCAATATTGATCTTACCTTTCGCTTCGGGACCCACCGCCAGCTTGTTCATGTAAACGAACGGACCCGGATCGAACATCGTGCCGCGCGGCGCGATGGCAACTGTTGCCAATGAATTGGATCGTCCAAACGCCAACGGACGAGTTCCATCAATCGGGTCAACCGCTACGTCCACATCCGGCTCCGAACCGTTGCCCACGTTCTCGCCGTTATACAACATCGGCGCGTTATCTTTTTCGCCCTCGCCGATGATGATGATACCGTTCATATCCACGGTTTGGAGGACGAGCCGCATCGCGTTGACCGCGGCCGCATCCGCGGCTTCTTTATCGCCGCGTCCCATCAAGCGTCCCGCCGAAAGCGCGGCGGCTTCAGTCACGCGCACCAATTCCAACGCGAGGTTGCGAGTAGGTTCATTTTGATCCATGATCGCCTCCGAGTTTTATTTGAGCAGAAAAAAGTGAATTAAATAGAAGCCGATCACGCCGCCCCAGATCAGCGAATCGACCCGGTCGAACGCGCCGCCGTGGCCGGGGAAGAGATTCCCCGAATCTTTCATCTGCCCGAAGCGTTTGAATAAGCTTTCGCCCAAATCGCCG
>DATCTP010000212.1:0-2924 GCA_036567885.1 Anaerolineales bacterium
CACGTTTCAAGGGTCGCAATCGTTTTGATAGTTTTGGTCTGAAAGAATATGGCAATGGTTTCAAACTCGAAGGTCGCAGGCTCAGGCTATCGGGCATTGGTAGATTGCGTGTTCGCTGGCATCGCTCGATTGAAGGCACAATCAAGACTGTTCGTATTTGCAGACAGGCAGGAAAATGGTATGCCTGTTTTGCTTGCGAAGCGATGGAACAATCACTTCAACCGACAGGGCAATCAGTGGGCGTAGATGTTGGAATTCATCATCTGTTGGCTACGAGCGACAATGAGATTGTAGATAATCCGAAATGGTATCGAAACGCTCAAGCCAAGTTACGCATCCTGCAACGCACAGTTTCCCGTCGAACGAAAGGTGGAAGCAACCGAAGAAAAGCAGTTTTAGCCTTACAACGCCAACACGAATACATCAGCAACAGCAGGAAGGATTTTCTCAACAAGGTTGCTCATTCCCTAATTACTCGCTACGATTTCATAGCTCTGGAAAATTTACAAATCACTGGAATGGTTCGCAATCATCACTTGTCGAAAAGCATTTTAGATGCTGGATGGGGTTACTTGAAACAACGCTTGGCAGACAAAGCGGCAGAAGCTGGTCGTCAAGTCGTTCTTGTAAACCCATCCTACACATCGCAATCTTGCTCTAATCCCAATTGCCGCCGCCACCACAATCTATCACTCTCAGAACGATGGTTTGAATGTGCGTGTGGGCTTTCGATAGATAGGGATGTAAATGCGGCTTTGAATATTTTATGGGTCGGACAGACCCATTGGGACGGAACGTGGCTCAATGGAGCGAGCGTGTCCCAAGAAGCCCCGCCACTTTAGTGGCAGGGGAGTGTCACATGAAGATTCTGCTCATCAACAGCGAATATCCTCCCATCGGCGGCGGCGCGGGCAATGCCAGTTCGAACCTTGCGCGCGTGCTTGCCCAGCGCGGACATCATGTTTTGGTCCTGACTTCGCATTGGGATGATCTGCCTTTTGAAGAAACGCGCGAGCAGGTAAAAATCATTCGCCTTTCCGCGTTGCGCCGCAAGATGGATCGCTCCAACGCGTTCGAACAAGTTTCGTTTATCGCCTCCGCCTCTTTCCGGGCTTTGGGCTTGGTCCGTTCATTCAAGCCGGATGTCACCCTGGCTTTTTTTGGTTTGCCTTCCGGCGCGGTGGCGTTGTTTATTAAATGGCTTTACCGAATCCCGTATATTGTTTCGCTGCGCGGCGGCGATGTGCCGGGCTTTCGCCCATACGATTTTCGCCTGTATCATAAATTGTCCGCGCCGTTTTTGCGTTCCATATGGAAACATGCGAATGCGATCATCGCGAACAGCGACGGCTTAAGGGACCTTGCTTTGGCTTTTGATTCACATTATCCAATTCCCGTCATTCCCAACGGCGTGGACGCGAATCAATTTGTCATGGCTAACCGTGAATGGACTTCGCCACGGATTTTATCCGTGGGACGCATGGTGCATCAAAAAGGCTTTGACCTGGCGATGTGCGCCTTATCCGAGTTGAAAGCGTTGGATTGGATATGGACGATTGCCGGGGATGGTCCGCAGATGGCAGCGTTAAAAGCGATGGCGGAAGAATATGGGTTAACCGACCGCATCCATTTTGCGGGTTGGCTTTCAACGGAACAGCTCAAAGCGCAATACGCCGCGGCGAATCTGTTTCTATTTCCGTCGCGGCATGAAGGAATGCCGAATGCGGTTTTGGAAGCGATGGCAAGCGGATTGCCCGTCATTGCAACCCGGATCGCTGGCAACGAAGAATTGGTGGTGGACGGTGACACGGGAAGGCTTGTCCCGACCGAAGATGCGGATGCGCTTCGAGAATCGCTGAAGCCGCTTCTGGTCGATGCAAAGATGCGTGAACAAATGGGACGCGCTGCGCGTCAAAGGGTTGAAGAGTCGTTTAGTTGGAATCGAGTCGCCGAACAATACGAATCAATTTTAGCAAAGGCGATCAAATAATGTGCGGCATTTGCGGATTATCGTATTCGAACAATCGTCCCGGCGACCGCGATGTTTTGCAGGAGATGAACGCAGCCATCGCGCATCGCGGCCCCGATAGCGACGGCTTTTATGTTGCAGAAGGCGTGGGACTCGCGATGCGGCGGCTTGCCATCATCGATGTGAAGGGCGGCGACCAACCGATCTCGAACGAAGATGAAACCATTTGGATCGTGTACAACGGCGAAATTTATAACTACCCGGAGATGCGCGCCGAATTAGAAAAGCGCGGTCATCGTTTCAAAACTCAAACCGACACCGAATGTGTGATTCATTTTTATGAAGACGAAGCCGAAGCGTGCGTTAAACATTTCCGCGGCATGTTTGCTTTCGCGTTGTGGGATTCGCGCAGACATCGCCTGTTCATCGCGCGCGACCGCCTCGGCAAGAAGCCGGTTTATTACACCGTTCAAAATGGTGAGTTTTATTTTTCATCCGAGTTGAATGGATTGCTCACGGCTTTGCCTCATCGTCCCGAAGTTGATCTCGAAGCGATTGACTTGTATTTGAGTTTGCAATACGTCCCCGAACCGCGCACGGTTTATAAAAATGTCTATAAACTTCCCGCCGCGCATACGCTGGTTTGGGAAAATGGTGAAGTCAAAGTTAATCGTTATTGGGATTATTCGTATCAACCCAAATTGACTGGCAATGAAAATGATCTTGCCGAGGAATTGCGCGCCCGTTTGCGCGAAGCGGTGAAGATGCGCCTCATCAGCGAAGTGCCGCTCGGCGCGCATTTGAGCGGCGGACTCGATTCAAGCATTATCGTGGCGCTGATGGCGGAGTTGAGCGACGCGCCGGTCAAAACTTTTTCGGTCGGTTTTCAGGAAGAAGAATTTTCCGAATTGCCTTATGCGCGCGCGGTCGCGCAAAGATATTCCACCGATCATCA
>DATCTP010000213.1:0-2525 GCA_036567885.1 Anaerolineales bacterium
CAGCCGGGTTCACACCTGCGGCTTTGATACGGATCAGCACCTCGTCCGCTTTTGGTTCGGGACGGGACACCTGCTCCAACATGAGCGCCTCTGGACCACCGTAATCATGGGCTTGAATTGCTTTCATCGTTATATTAGGCATTGTTAAATCTCCTCAGATCCTTGTGATCCATATTTTGACTAATAGCCCAATTCTTCTTTCACCAGAACAATCGTGATGCGGCCCGGTACTACTTCTCGATTAACGATCAGGGTTTTGCCAATGGCAGTATGAATTCCCAACGCCTTCAGCAAACGCTCATCTTCCAAAGGCAAGCTGTATTCTTCGATGCGACGAAAACCTTCGTTCAAATCCTTGACGAGTTTTTGGGTGCCGACGATCCAGATCACTTTCGCGGCGCTGGCGGCGTAAGGCGCCAACTGACTGCCGCCGAAAGAGGAAACCAACACCTTTCCATCATCCGTGATGGCATGAACGCTTCCGATAATATATTCGGGAATGGAACGCAGTTTGCGAATCTCGTTCGACTGTGTCTTTCGATCCAACGACATCACTTTCGGACGAACCGCGTTGTAGCGGCCGGATTTGTCGAACTCATCGAACAGACCAAGTTTCTCGAGCGTCTTGGATTGGTTGGTATAAACTTCAGCGTTCTCTGGAACCAGACCCAGCACTATCTTTTTTGCCTCTTCGCCGTTCTCGGCGACCAACGCATGCATCCCATTCGCCTCCAGTGCTTTGACCGTGCGTTCGATCTGTCCATCGCTTGCCAGCCGAGTAAATTCCTTATTCGGAATTAAAGTCGTATCGTTCACTAGCATAGAATCTTCACTCCTATTGTTGAAAATATATTGCAGCGCGGCAATCCCATGCAACACAGTACATGAGATTGCCCGCCGCAAAAAATCAAAACACTCTTAGCTCAAAATCTTTACCGTGCTTCCCCAGTTCGTGCCGAGTGTGCCTTGCGTGACGATGTGCAGGAACTGCATCCCTTCAATTTGACGAGCTCGATGTAGTGGACCCGCGTCAATCGGACGCATGCCGCCATCCTTGACCAACTGAGCGACCATGTTTTTCGCGTCCGCATCGTCACCAGCGATGAATACATCCAATTGCTGACCCGCCACTTGTCCCGCGACGAGTGTGCCAGCGAACGTTGTATTGAACGCCTTTACCACTTTTGCGCCGGAAGCAATCGCCTTGGCAAGGTCCTCAGCGGATGAAGAATCGGGAGCGGTGGCGAGACCGTCATACGTCGAATTGAGCGGGTTGGCAATATCCACAACCACTTTTCCCGCAAGTTTCGATCCAAGTTGTTTGGCGATCTCGATATTCGTGCCATACCAAACCGCCAGCACCACAATGTCACCGAGTTTGGCATCGCCCAGGCTGGAGGTTGAAACCTTCGCTCCGCTTTTAGCCGATTTCTTGATTTCCGCAGCGGCATTCTCTGCAACTTCGGGATTCGCATCCACAAACGTGACCGAGTGTCCGCCTGCAACGGCACGTGTTCCAATGCCCTTACCCATATTTCCCGCCCCAATAATTGTTATGTTCATCTTGACTCTCCTTGTTACGAGTGATACTATACAGTTGTATTCTAAACAACAGATGTTGTATAATTTACTATTCTTACGCACGCAAGTCAACCATCAAATCTTTGGATTTGTTGGATAAGCAACACAGGAGACAAAATGTTGCCCACTGAAGAAAAACTCGATCCCCGCGTCAAGCGGACCCGGAGCCTGATTCTCCAATCGTTTGAAAGCCTCATCGCTGAAAAAGGATTCGAATCGATCTCCGTGCAGGATGTAACCGGAAAAGCGCAGATCAACCGCGCCACGTTTTACGCGCACTTCGCCGATAAATACGCCCTGCTCGACTATCTAATCAGCCAGAAGTTCATGCAGGAAATCGAAAAGCGGACGTTGAACGCTTGTCATTACACTCCCGATAATTTACGCAATATGATCCTGGCGGTCTGTGATTTCCTCGCGCATCTGCACAGTGATTGCGCCCAACCCCACCAGCAATTTGAGTCATTGGTGGAAGGGACCATCAAAAAACAAATCTTCGATTTGCTTTCCTACTGGTTAACACAGACCAAATCAAAAATCCCCACCGAGATTCCCGCTACGGTCGCCACATGGGCAATCTATGGACTGGCATCCCTGTACAGTCACAGCAAAAAACGCCCTGCCCTCGATAAATTCGTAGACGATGCGCTTCCGCTGGTCGCGGTGAATCTCGAACAGTTTGCCTAAAGTCATTCCGTTATAATGGGGACATGTTTATTGACCAAGCAGAAATAGAAGTCAAGTCCGGCAAAGGCGGCGATGGCATGGTTCATTTCCACCGCGAGAAGTTCGTACCGCGCGGCGGGCCCGATGGCGGCGACGGCGGCAAGGGCGGCGATTTGATCCTCGAGGTCAAATCGAATCTCAACACCTTGCAAGCCTTCCGCCACATCTCGCATTATTTTGCCAAAGATGGAAAAAACGGCGGACCGAATAATATGTCC
>DATCTP010000214.1:0-4458 GCA_036567885.1 Anaerolineales bacterium
CGCCGAGCGAGCCATTCAAGATCAAACCTAAAACGAATCCCGCTGCGACTCCAACCAAGCCGAGCATGGCGCCCTCCAAAACGAACAAGAACATAATCTGACGCGGCTTAAGTCCCATGGCGGCTAATAAACCGATTTCACGCGTCCGCTCGTAAACTGCCATCAGCAATAAGTTCAGCACACCGATACCTGCGATGAGCATGATGATAATGCTGAAGACTTCCATGGCTCCACTCTTTGCAGTGATCGCTTGTTGCAGGTCTGGAAAACTTTGCGCCCACGATTCGATTTCATCGCCTTGCAAGGATGGAGTCAATGCCGCCATCACAGGCGGTTCTTGACCGAGCTGTTTCAATGTGATCACGATTTCGGTAGATTGGTTGGGTAAATCGTAAAGACTTTGGGCTTCTGCCAGCGAAATGTAGACTGTCTTTTTCTCAATGGTCGGTACGCCAATGTCGTAAATTCCGCCGACGGTCATACTGCGTTGCCGCATTTGCTGATGAGTGGAGCGACCCACCAGCGTGATCTTGTCGCCGACTTGAATGTTCATCAAATCTGCGAGTCCGCGCCCAATCAGGATCACATCTTGATCACTGCTGGTGAGATAACTTCCGGACGTAACATGTTGTGCAATCGGACTAATCGGTGCTTCCTGGTTTGGCTCGATGCCGATAATGGTTACAGAGAACGCTCCTTCCGTGTTGGTTGCTAATCCGCCGGTGTTGATACGGCGAGTTGCGGCAACCACATTTGGAATCGATTGAGCGGCTTGGATGATCGCTGCGTCGTTGGGCAATGGAAGAAGCGGCAAGCTATCCGCTTTTTCGGTATACCCGGCGGCATGGACACGAATGTTCCCACCCAGCACTTTGATGGCATTACCATAAATCGCTTGCTGGAATCCATCAATCATGCCGTCGTATAACATCATCATTGCCAGGCCAAGTCCCATCGCTACAACCACAATCACGGTTCTTCGGCGGTGTCGCCAGATGTTGCGCCATGCAAGACGTAGGTAAAGTAACATGAATAAACTCCGTTTCTAATACTTTTAGTGAGTTGCCTAACCAATGATAAGTCTTTTATGTCGATATTCACCAGATAAAAGGTACCAATCGATAGCGAACATTCTTGCAATACGCATCATAACCTTTCAGGTTTATCCGCAAGAATTTCTCTTCTTCTATTGCTCGGAAAGCTATAATTAGAATCAATGGCAAGGGAAAAGGAATAGCTATCCAAGATCCTAAAGCCAAAGGTGAAAAGAGAAGCAATAAGATCGCTCCGGAATACATGGGATGGCGAACCACATGATAGGGTCCGGTATTGATCACCTTTTGCTCATCTGATACTTCGATTACAGCGCTTGTAAAGCTGTTTTCCCTAAAAACCAAAAAGACAATGAAAAAGCCAAGTGCTACCATCGCTTCGGAAATCCAACTGATAATTGGAGGTACGATCGACCAATGAAAACGAAAATCCAAGCCAGGGATAATGAATAAACCAATGAAAAATAGACTGGCAAAACCTTGAATAACCTGCTGGATTTTTTGGGTCTCTGCGGTTGGCCCAGCTTGGACGCGACTAGCCAGGAGTTTTTGATCGAATTTGACTAAATATGCAGTGATAAGAACAACGCACACAGTCCATACGGCAAGGAACAGCCAGGCTTGCCAGAAATTAAGTGATCCGGCTGACAAGAAAAGCGCTGATGCCAAGCATAATAGCAAGAAGGCCAGACCCAAAAAGGACTTTACTATCAAATTATTCATACATAATCCTTGAATGATTTACAGGATAGGTTTATCAGCATGCAGAACATAAATCCTGTTATTGTTTGTTGCGCCATGCAAGGCGCAGATAAAGGAACATTTTTTCTCCTTTAATTAAAACTAATCGGTCCAAACTCGAATCGAATCGTCATCCATTAATTGTATTGAACCTGCAGAAGCTCCCAAGACCCTTTCCAATGCATCCGTATAGCCTGCAATGGCTTTCTGCATGATGTGGAATCTTTCCTCGGCGCTCAAATCAATGATTCCAGCTTCGTGTCCTAAAATAATTTCACCGAATTTATCTCCCAATCCAAGGATAAGATACAGACTTATCTCAGTTGCCTGTTCAGGGAAAGAAGTGCACAACGTTCCATCTTGAATCCCCTGTTCGATCACTCGCGAAAAATGCGGAGCAACTCGCTGGAGCATTTTGGCAAACACCTTCTGGCGGGTGATGGCATTTTCATCCGAATACCAGATGCGTAACATCGCCAGCATATAATCTTTTTGGGCAGTTTTCCACTGAACGGCAGTGCTGAAGTACCGGCACAGTTTTTCCAAAGCGGGCAGGGCAGGTTCATCCAATATCGGGATAAATGTTGCTTCAGCTTCATCGCCCATCCGATCAATCAGTGCCTCCAGCAGGGCAGGCTTTGAGTCAAAATAGTGATAAAAAGCTCCCTTCGAAATTTTCAGCGCATCCAGAATATCCTGAATGGACATTTGCTCGTAGCCCTTGGTGTAAACCAGTTGGCGGGTCACATCTAGGATCTCATTGCGCCGGGCGGCATAATCATCTTCTTTTACAACTCTAGGCATATATTCCTTTTTAATAAACCGACCGTCGGTTTATTATTTTAGATATTACTACCTTATCATTATTTCAGTCAAGGCAAAAATTAAATGGAGGAGATTATCCCTTATAGTCTGAGAACCCTGCCTTCCTCGTACTCATCCTTCGCACTTCATTTTGTACTTCATTCGCACACCCTCTATGCATCCTATACTCATCCTAAGTACTTCATAAGCATACTGTAAGTAATGCCGTTTACTCGCGGCTGTAAGGGTAGGAACAACGCGGGTTACACGACTAATGCGGATAGCCGTTACCTTGCTGGCTCTTCATGGTGAATGGCTAAGAACGCAATTACTTGCCTTTCGTAGATAACAGGATTGGATACATCCGTTATGAACGGGTCAAGGATTGGAATAATATGGCAAACTACGCTTCGCGCTCCGCTTGAGTTGGTTGAGGTTTAAGCAGTCCTAATCTCGTTCCGAGCATTTTCAGCATCAGCCCTGTCCGCCAAAAAGCGACCGCGGCCATTCCGTGTGCGAGCACTGCGAATAACGGCGGCGTTTGATACGTGTAGTATGTCCAGCATTGACGAGTTGTTCCCCAGAGCTCAAGAAAATAGCCAAGTCCGATGCCAGCAACAAACACTAGAAAAGCATAACGATGGTCGGCTGGCGTAAGAATAAGAAACGCGCAAAGCAATAAAGCGAGAATGGTGTAAGGCTTATTAAAAGTTGGGGCAACAAAGATTAGCATCAAGATAAAGAATGAAGTGAACGTTAGCCAATAGAGGATTTGATAAATCCGTTTGCTTTCTTTGGGCAAGAAATAATTAAGTGTGCGCGTGATTCGGTCAATAGATAAAGTAGCAATGGGCCACGCAGGGATAATCCAAAGCGGCGGACGCTCGCTCGTGTAATAGAACCAAAGATTGGTTTGAGTTCCCCAAGCCTCGATCACGAGTCCGCCTACAGTCGCGACCAGGACGATCAATCCATCGCTTTGCAGGTCAGCTCGCGCAACGATAGTCCAAGACATGAATAAGAAAATTCCGATAAGAAGCCAATCTATATAAAGCCACCAATGATGCCAATCTATATATGCAAAATATGAAAGATATTCTTGAGCCAATGGCCACCAAACATAAATAATCAAAGCGATTACCATCAAAAAGCTGCTTAACAAAACGGTTGAAGAGCGCGTCCAACGGATGAGGGGCGGAAGTTTTTGCATGTAGAAATTATATCGAATTATGAAATGTCGATGTTGTTATTATTTTTTAGGATAATCTGTTATAATAGATTTAGTTGGTTGCTACAACATACTAACTTCCCTATGAAATCCTTTAATACAGCAGATCAAGCCTTTGTTCGTGAAGTGAATTTATCATCGGTGCTTCGGCTGATTCATAATGAAGCGCCTCTTTCGCGTGCGCGCTTGGCCGCTGAAACCGGATTGAATAAATCCACAGTTTCAAGCTTGGTCGAAGATTTGCTTGATCGGAATCTTATTCACGAAACGGGGATGAACTCAACTGGAACCGGGCGTCCGGCAACATTGCTGGAGATCAATCCTCAAGCAGGCGGGATCATCGGTGTGGAATTGGGAGTGGATTTCGTTGCGATTGTCCTAACCGATTTTATCGGTACGATCCTCTTTAGAAAAAATGTTTCCGCCGACCCGGCCGCGTCACAGGAAAAGACTTTCAATCAAGCCTTTCAACTGATTGATGAAGCGATTGTTCTTTGCCGCGAAAAAGGTTATCGAATTTTAGGACTTTCGTTTGCTATTCCGGGCACTGTTGAATTGGGCGAAGGGCTTTTGATCTTTGCCCCCAATTTGAACTGGCATAATACTCCCATTCGGAAAATCTTTTCTGAGCGG
>DATCTP010000215.1:0-2613 GCA_036567885.1 Anaerolineales bacterium
ATTGCAGTTCCTCATCGGGGCGGCTGAAAAATATTATGGGACAGAGAGCCACCTTCGAAGATTAGCCGGGGATTTAATCAGCAACCGCTCGCTCTTATTGACGCTTCAACAACAGACCGATGAGTTGGACACACTCAAGAAACTCAGCCTCAATTTAACCTCCAGCCTCGATCTGCCCACCGTGCTGGACGCGGTGGTGACCGAAGCGATGCGCCTGGTAAAAAGCGCGCGGACGGCTCACATCTTCCTCTACAATGCAAACGGCAATTTGGAATTTGGTGCGGCTCTTAACTCGAATGGCACCCGCAACCAGCCGATATCCATGCCGCGCAATGAAGGGTTGACGTACACGGTCGCTCGGAGCGGTGAACAGATCATAGTCGAAGATATGAAACGTCATCCACTCTATAAAGACGCACCTGATGATTGGACAGGATCCGTCATTGGCATACCGCTCAAATTCAATGATAACGTAGTGGGCGTCATGAATCTATCGAGGTCCATCACCGGCAAATTTCCTTCCTCAGAGTTAAGATTATTAAGTCTTCTTGCTAATCAAGCGGCAGTTGCCATCTTCAACGCCAGCCTGCATCAAATCGTGAGCACACAAGCCTATACGGATACCGTGACCGGGCTTCCCAATCGACGCGCCCTGGATGAACATCTCGAACAGGAAGTCTATGATGCGAAACGCAATGGATACACCTTTGCCATTATTATGATGGACTTGGACGGCTTTAAAGATGTCAACGATACGTATGGGCACGCGATTGGAGATCAAGTCTTGCGATTGATGTCCAATTATCTTGCCACGCTTCTGCGCTCGACCGATTACCTTGCCCGTTATGGAGGCGATGAGTTCACCTTGAGCCTGAGCAAGACCGACCCATCCGCCGCGCGTCTGGTCATGGAAAAAGTTCTGGAGAAAGTCAAAAGTTTTTCATTCGAGGCGCCCAATGGGGACAAAATCAAACTCGGACTCTCAGCAGGAATCGCTTTCTATCCGGTTCACGCCCGCACGCCGGCCGACTTGCTCCACGCTTCGGACGATGCCTTGTATCAGGCAAAGAAACACAACCGCGGCTCCTATATGTTTGCGCGGGGATTTACAGGCCAATTATCGCAAGAACTTTTGGAAAGGGGCTAACGCCTCCTTATTTATTTACAGGGGTTATAGTTTTCAAATTCGCTCCGGAGGAGAATCAGCTAATGAGCCGTAAAGTCAAGATCATTTTGAATCCCATGGCGGACATGGGCAATGCCTGGAAAGTCGCCAACGATTTACGTCCCATTATCAGCGAATACGGCAGCGCGGATTGGAGCGGCACGGTGTATCCGACCCACGCAACGGAACTCGCCAGGCAAGCCGGTGAACAAGGTTATGACATGATCATCGCCATGGGCGGAGATGGCACGGTTCATGAAATCGTCAACGGGATTATGCAATTGCCGCAAGATAAGCGTCCCATTCTCGGAGTCGTACCGGTCGGCTCAGGCAATGATTTTGCGCACGCCATCGGCATCCCCATGGAATCAGATCGTGCACTCGATCATGCGCTTAAGAGTGAGTCTTCCACGGTTGATCTCGTCCTGATGACCGATGAACATGGACGCAGGGAATATTTCGACAACACGGTAGGCATCGGTTTCGATACCGTGGTCACCATCCGCGCTCATAAACTCCCCATCGTGCGCGGCTTCCTCATGTATCTCACGGCGGTGATCCAAACGATCCTGCTGAATAATGATCCGGCTCTCGTTCAATTCGAGACCGATCAGGAAAAGTGGGAGGATCAGGTGTTGATGACCACGCTCTGCAATGGCGGCCGCGAAGGCGGCGGCTTTATGCTTTCCCCGGATTCGAAAATGAACGATGGCATCATGGAATATGTCATGGTGCGAAAAGTATCGCGCGCCATGATGTTTCGCCTCGTGCCCGAATTCATGAACGGCACGCATCGCCGCTTCACGAAACAAATCCGCATGGGCGCCTGCAAAAAACTCGGCATGACTTCCGACCGACCGCTGTACATCCACGCCGACGGAGAGATTTACACCAGCTTCGGAAGCAATCTTCGCCAACTTACTTTTGAAATTCTGCCAAATGCGCTGAAAGTAGTACGCGGGTAAAATAAAAGGCGAGCAGTGCTCGCCTTTTTCATATGCCTGACGTTTATCATTCGCTTCTCGGTCACGATCTCGGATACCTGCAAATGGTCGCAGAATTATGGGGCATAGAATTGAAATCCAATGAACTGAAGAACGCGACCAAAGAACTCGCCGCTTCTCTCCTCGACCCGGAACGGATTGCCGAATTAATCGACTCTCTCACCCCTCAAGCCCGTCAAGCCATTGCCGCGCTGACGGATTCCGGCGGACGGATTCCGTGGGCAATCTTTATTCGTCAATTTGGCGAGATCCGCGAAATGGGCGCGGGCAAACGCGACCGCGAACATCCGCATCTCAAACCTGCGTCTATATCTGAATATTTGTTTTACCGCGCCTTGATCGCGCGCGCCTTTTTCGATGCCGATAAAGGTCCGCAGGAATTTGCATATATTCCTGATGATTTGTTTTCGTTGTTACAGGTAGGGGCGGATCGCGATCCGCCCC
>DATCTP010000216.1:0-4284 GCA_036567885.1 Anaerolineales bacterium
CGTGGGAAGTTTGGGAATCCAATCGCTTCCCAAAACTATAATCATATCAACACCTGGATAGGATTTGCATTGATTCTGATTAAAGGCGATTTGATTGCCGCTGGTAATCACTTGTCGCGCAATCAAATAGCGCAATGTATACAGTTTAGGCGCGCACATATAAACCGTGGTTTGGCTATATGGCTGGCTGGAATTTCCGGTCCCGGCGATGCTCAAGCCCAGCGAAGTAAAGTAGTGGGCGGTTCGTTGATCCAGGCCGGTGGCATAGGTCCCATTCAATACACCGATGTGAGCTTGATCTGCCTGCATGAGCGCAATCGGATCGCCTTGCGCCATCGGGCTGGTCGGTCCACTCGTTGTGAAAACCTCATCCCTCATTAACTCGATCTTATCTGGAACCGGTTTAAAGACCGCAGCGGCCTGCCCGGCAAGAGTAGTATTCGCCGGAATCATTTCCGTATAATCAAACACGACATTTTTTATTTGGTTCAAAGGAATGTCTTTCATTAAATATGCCAGTTTAATAGCATCATCCAAAGACATGTTTGTATGAAGACCGGCGCCAAAGGTTTTATAAAACCACGGAGCCTTGGTAATGAGGGTCGGGAAATTGGCTGGATCCAAAACCTTATTGCGGATTCCCAAAATTACTTGCTGTTGCCGTTTGGAACGATCCAAGTCGCCGCCTTTGGCGCCGCACTGTTGCAGATCACGGCAACGAGCATAAGCCAATGCAGTCAAGCCATCCAAATGTCGCATTCCACAACAGGTGAGTATAATCTTGTTTTTTGAGCCGGTTAACGTACCTAACCCATTCGGATCAAGACGAAGCGTTTCATAAGTGCGAACATCCACGCCGCCGATTGTGTTAATGAAGGAAACAAAAGTACCAAAGTCCACCTGGGCATAATATTGGATCGGCACGCCCATGACTTGAGAAACAGTTTTCATCGCCAAGCCAGGACCGCCATCCGGCAATTTTGCGATCACACCATCTGTCCAAGCTGTATTGATGCGGCTGAATCCAAACCCAGGAATGTTAACCCACAGATCGCGGGGAATGGAAATCATGGCTGCCGTTTTTGAAACCGGATCTACCGTAAACAAAATAATGGTATCCGTGCACAGTGGGCAATCCGGCTGGCTGGGATCCTCACCACCTGCGCGCAAACCGAAGAAAACAATATTGATTCGACTGCCACCATCCCACGTTGGAGCCTGCGCTACAGGCGCGGAAATATCTGCCGTCGGAGTTGCGGCAGTCATCGGCGTACCTTGCGCATTCAATGCGGGCGTTTCTAAAACATTACTGTCAACGTTACAACTCTCGGGTGGAACGCCATCCAAAGCAGTGAACTGCCAGCATTCGAAGAAGCCTCGAGAAAAGATAAATAATCCCACCGCCAACGCCAGAGCGGCAACCCAAAATATAATCTGACGAACGGAGGGACGAAAGTTTAGATTTTTGAAAAAGTCAATAATTCGATTCATAATCAACTCAACTTAAGATATACCATGTCGAGACCCAGTTGTTGCAAACCAATTTCACACCAATGATGCAAAATCGCCGAGTCCTCATCCATGGCTTTCATCATCACCGGGATGGCGCGCGGATCCCGAATTTCAGCCAGCACACGCATCATGTGAATTTTGACAGAAGGAGACGCCAATGGAAATACTTCCATTAACACAGGGACAATCGGTTTGCCGATTGCAGATAAAGCATTTGCCGCCAGTGTTTGAACCATCACGTCATCATCGTTCAAGGCGCGGATAAGAACCGGTGCGGCTTTCTCAAGCGGATGTGCAGCGAGCGCCAGCGCCGCGGCTTGACGCACATCGGAGGAAACATCATTCAGCGCATGGATAAAGCAATCCGCATCGGCATCGGACATTTGAGCCATCGTCCGCACAGCCCACCAGCGATGATCCGCATCCGGAGATTTCAGCAGCGAGTCCAGCGCCGGGATGGCGGAGCCGCCCAATTGTCCAAGCTGCGAGGCGGCGGTTTCGGCGCGGACTTCATCGCCGCTTATTAAATCTTCAATCCAATGATCAAGCGATGCCACAAAACCTCGTTACTTGGCAGGCGGCGGAACCGGCAATTGCGCTTCCGCCGTTTTCATCCACTTCTCCCCTTCATCAATCAGCATGACCGGTATGTCATCCACAATGGGATATTTACGTCCGCAATCCTGGCAAATCAACCAGGCATCTTTGTACAACTTCAACAATCCATCTTTTTCACGGACGCAATTGGGACAACGCAAAATTTCAAGTAGTTCCTGACTGACCATTTTTTCTCCAATCAAGCGGCTATTGTACCATGCTCACTGCAGGCGGCTGACACAAGCCTTTTTGTTTGGCAACTTCGGCGGGATTCTGAATCCCCGGCGCGTATTCACAGATTGCCTGCCACGGCTCGTAATGTGATTTGAATTCATCCTGAAAATAAACGGCGCCGTTCTTCGTCACCGTGCGCGTCACATCTACATCCGCGCCGTTGACCGCGTAATCAGTCTGGTTCATCTGGTTGAATTTCAAATCCGGGTTGACCACAAAAGAAGCAGGCGGAGCAGGAACAATATTCTGGGGACCGGTACTGTTAATCGTCACACTTCTGCCATCCGGCGTGGAATAGAATTGCCAGGTTAGATAATCCGAACCAGTATTGGTTTCCATCAAAATCCAATACGGCGAGTCGTTAGTAAATTTGAAATCCACGAGCGGGAAATAAACCGTCGCATCCATGCCAGCGAAATTGGGATTGATCGTGCCGCTAGAAGACTCTTCGTACCACGAGACGCGATACGCATGAGGGACACGCTCCACAACCGGGAAACCGGCATTGAGTACAGTTCGGAATAACGTGGTGCTTACCTGACACACGCCTCCGCCAACACCTTTGATCGTTTGGTTGCCGTAAATGATGAGCGCCTCGGTATAACCATTGTTCAAACTCACATCACCGAGAGTCTGTCCCATCGAAAATGTTTCGCCCGGCGCGACCAGCACACCGTCGAAACGCGCCGCCGCAGTTTGAATGTTTTGAATCCGCTCAGGGGGCGAGCCATAAAAATAAGTGGTCTGCTGCTCGATCAATTGGGTGACGCCCAGTTGTTGTGCGGTAACGGTATCCGAGGCGGCTGGTTGAGTTTCCTGCATCACGATCGGAATCGTATGTACACCGCGCGCCACTGCATCGTTGATCGCTTGAACGCTGGCGTTGATATCAATCGTGCGACCCGTGACTGAAGGTGTGATCAGCGCAAGTTGCTTTGTCGTTGGGTCAAAATGGAATTGTGCGTTCGCCGCTTGACGGTCCGCTTGTGTGGCGATATCCGCCAACATCTGGCGGATCGAATCTGGGTTTAGGACAAGCTGCAAATCAGCCTTGCCTCCATTTTGGACGCGCATCACTCCGAGCATTTTGGCGACCTTTTGCGGATCATAGACCCACGGACCCGGATCATTCGGTCCCGCATTCGGAATCACCAATTGCAGAGGCTGACTCAAAATCGCGCGCGCCGCGTCCGCTTGCGACGAAACATCCATCAACGCTGGTTGCGTTTCCTGAATAACCAGCGGAACTTCACCATCGGTGAACGTTTGCAATCGTGCGGCTAAATAAGTCAGCGTGGCGTTCACGTTGAGCAACCGTCCAATCTGTCCAGATTGTGCCGTCACAGTTGTTCCATTAAGATGCAGGCTGGCTTCCACAGCTGGTTGGTCGATCTTCTGCGCGAGCGTTTGCAGATATTGATTCGCCACACGCTGATCAAAAACAATCACCGGCGCAACGTTTTCACCAAATTCAAGCGCGCGGACCTGACCATCTAATGCCGCGAACATGCCGCCGCTTCGTCCCAGACGATAAGCGGATTGCGCGCTGGACGATGGATCAAAAACCATGCCGAGCTGCGCGGGCGAAGCAACCCAAACATGGGCTCCATCTCGGAATAATATTTTGCCATTGATTGGATATGAAAGGGTTTGACTTAATTTCAAGGCCGCATCTTGAGGCGACAATCCCGAAAGACGAACGCCTGCAACTTCTACACCCGGAAAGATTCGCCCCGCATACACCAGTTGATATCCCAGCGTCCATATAAGGATCGCCGCGAAAAATAAAATCACGCCGCCGACCAACGCGGTCAAGAGTTGAGCCAGGATCGGCGTACGTTGTGAAGCAGGATAAGAAAGCGCAGACATTGGCACTTATTATACCCAGCATAATGAAAACCATATTAACCCCCAATCAAGAATTCATTAAATATTCACATC
>DATCTP010000217.1:0-8582 GCA_036567885.1 Anaerolineales bacterium
TTTGATTTTGTTTTTCAGTTCATCAGTTAACAAAAACCCCGCAGCAAGTTTGACGAATAAAATCACGCGCTGATCATCCTGATAGTTCTGCCCCACCGCCAGGCTATCAGCGATTTCCGGTAACTTTTCCATCTGGGCATAAATCTCCGCGGTGCCGATACGCACTCCAGAAGGCTTAAGCACCGCGTCGGAGCGACCATAAAACGTCACGCCGCCCGTATCACCGTGGATCAAAACATAATCGCCGTGCCGCCATATGTTTGGATAAACATTAAAATATGCGGCTTTATACTTCGCGCCATCCGCGTCGTCCCAGAAATAAAGCGGCATGGATGGAGTCGGCGCTTCGCAAACGAGTTCGCCCTGTTCATCGAAAATCGGTTTTCCATTTGAATTATAGGCTTTGATCTTCATTGCCAGTGCCGGGCTTTGCAATTCGCCTGCATACACTGGCAGGATCGGACTGCCCGCCGCGAAGCAACCGTTAATATCTGTGCCGCCGGAGATCGAATTGAAATGCAGATCAGATTTGATTTCGCTGTACACGTATTCAAATCCCTCGACGGAAAGCGGCGAGCCAGTCTGCGAGATTTCACGCAGGGACAAAAGATTGAATTGGGTGCGCGGCGAAAAATTTTCTTTCTTCAAAAATAATAAATAACTTGCGCTGCAACCGAAGATGGAAATCTTTTCCTCATCAATCAATTTCCACATCGCACCTGTATCGGGATAATTGGGACTGCCGTCATACAAAACAATCGTCGCGCCGACCGCCAGCGAACTGATCAGCCAGTTCCACATCATCCAACTACACGACGTGATGTACATGATGCGGTCATCGCGTTTAAGATCGGTGTGAAGCAATAATTCCTTGAGATGATTGATTAGCACGCCGCCCGCGCTTTGCACCAGACACTTCGGCTTGCCGGTGGTACCAGACGAGAACATAATGTAAAGCGGATGGTCAAACGGCAATTGTTCGAAATCGATTTCAAGATTCTTTTCCTTCGAAAGGAAATCATCCCACTGAACCGCGTTCGAAATATCTTGAATATCGGGCTGTTCGCGTGTGTAAGACACAACGATAACTTTGGTCAACGACGGAATTCCGCGCGCCACCTCCGCCGCGTGTTCCAAAGTATCAAAATTTTTACCTTTGTAGAAATACCCATCCGCCGTGAACATCACTTTTGGTTTGACTTGTCCGAGTCTTTCCAATGCCGCAGACGGTCCAATATCCGTAGCACATGATGACCACACCGCGCCAATGCTGGCGGCGGCTAGCATCGCGATGACGGTTTCGGTCATGTTGGGCATGTAACCCACGACGCGGTCACCAGAAGTCACGCCCAGTGCGCGCAAGGATTCTGCCAAGCGTGCAACCGTATCATAAAGTTCCGCGAACGTCATCCGTTTTGATTTTTGAGTCTCGCCCCTGAATATAAATGCGAGGCGATCATCGCGATAACGCAACAGGTTTTCTGCAAAGTTCAGCCGCGCGCCGGGGAACCATTTTGCTCCGGGAAATTGATGGATATCTTCGATAACCGCATCGTAGGTATGTGAATGTCTTATGTCAGCAAATTCCCACAGGGTTGCCCAGAAGTCAACGATTTCGGTGGTTGACCAATGATACAGTTCTGTATACGTTCCGAGGTCGAGATGATGCGTGCGGTTGACGTAGTCAATGAAGCGGGCGATATTGGCTTGTTGTTTTCGTTCTGCAGATGGAATCCAAAGTGGAGTTTTCATACTCTCTGCTCCTCAAAAAAACAAGATTGCCACGCCGCCTTTAGCGGCTCGCAATGACAATTAAAATTCATTTCTGCAAACAGGCAATCAAATCCTTCACTGTGCCTTGCGGCTGGGATTTCGTAATCGCCAATAATGGTGCGGAAGCGATTTTGTAAACGCTCTTTACATTCGATGTTTCTAGACTGTGCGGCAAAAGGCCAATGGCACCTGAGTCCTTAGATATCGCATCCAACATATTCTGCGCGCTGACCGCCAGCCGCGCCAGTGACGTGACTTGCTGATTGATCATTACATCCTGCTCAAAGATTTGTTGAATATCGACACCCGGCGCGTATGTCCAAACTTGAATAGGCATATCCGAACCGCCAATATCTTTCCAATTTGTCACTTGACCAAGAAAAATAGAATGAACTTGGTCAGCAGTTAATTGGTTAATACTATTTTGCGATTGAACAATTACATCAACATCGTCCATGCCGATTTGAAAGGCGGGCGAGGAAAGGTTATCAGGCGGACCGAGGCGTAAGGTAATGTCCGCCGCTTGCGGGTCGGATAAAAGGATCGCCGTGGATGGAGTCGAGCAATTATATAAATTGTTAAGTCGCGATGATGTGGCAGATGTCACATACACTTTTACGAGTTGCGGCGTGACGATCGCCGGGGCAGGCGCGCAAGCAGTCAGCAGAAAGATAATCGCAAGAAATATTTTTTTCATTAAAAAGTAGGGGTGCAATATATTGCACCCCTACAAGTTATACAAATAGAAACACAACGCACAGCGCCGCGACGATGGCGCAATAACCGGCAAACCAGTACAAAGAATTCTTGCTGACGAAACTGATCAACCAACGGATGGAGAACCAACCAATCACCGCAGCCACAACAAACCCAACTGCAAGTGGAGCAAGGATTGTGTGGAGAATATGCGCCTTAATGATAGATAAAGATTCATATCCGCCCGCCGCCAGCATGATCGGAGCCGCCATCAGAAAAGCAAAGCGTGTGGCGGATGGACGGTCGAAGTTACGGAACATGCCGCCGGGGATGGTCGAACCGGAACGCGACGAACCGGGAAAAACTGCCAGCACTTGAAACAGACCGATAACGAGAGCGTCCAGCCAAGTGATCGAGTCAAGATTGCGGCTTTTCTTTCCAAGCCATTCACCAAGGAATAACAAGATCGCGGCGGTAAATAAGCGGATAGCGGCTTCCATTAAAGGATTTTGAAACAATCCCTGAACGACATCCTTGAGAAGCACACCCGCAATTCCGGCCGGGATGGTGGCAATGATGATGTACCACGCCATTTTATTTTCTTGTGAAGAAAACGGCGCGGCAAAGAACGCCTTGATCAAGGACCAATAATCCTTCCAGAAATAAACAAGCAATGCGACCAGCGGTCCAATCTGGACGAGGACGAGGAAGGCGAACATACCGGGATCAGACGGGATATTGAATATTTTCTGGACGATGAGCATGTGCGCCGTGGACGAGACGGGGACGAATTCCGTCAGACCTTCGATGATGCCGAGCAAAAGTGCGTAGAAGAGGTTCATGGTTTAATAATCCTTTGGGTGATATGAATTGAGATGAGTGAGTGAATGATACCAGATGGTTAATGAAAAATGGTTGGCTAAATCTTGCCAGAGATCCATCATCCATTAACCAATCGTTTGGCATTATTTGACCATTGACTTAACAATTCCGGCACGCGTGATTCAAAGGAACCATCTGCAATATAAACTCTGATTTGCTCCATCAATCTGATCAAGGCTCGCAAGTTGTGGATGGAAATCAATGTTCCGGCTAACAACTCTTTCGCCATGATCAAATGACGAAGATAGGCACGCGTAAAAGTGCGGCAAGTATAGCAATCACACGACTCATCAATCGGATGTTCATCACGCGCAAAGGCCGCGTTCATCAAGTTGAGCCGTCCTTCGGAGGCAAAAGCGGAATGATGACGCGCGAGACGCGTTGGCAGGACGCAATCGAACATGTCAATGCCGCGCAGAACGCCGTTGATCAAATCTTCGGGCGTGCCGACACCCATCAGATAGCGCGGCTTGTTTTCTGGCAGAAACGGAACTATCACATCGAGCATCGAATGCATCTCGTCTTTGGTCTCGCCTACCGACAGTCCTCCGATGGCGATGCCAGGCGTATCGAGAGACGAAATAAATTTAGCGGAAGCCGCTCGCAGGTCGGCTTGAACGCCGCCCTGAATAATCCCGAACAAAGCCTGATCGTCGCGCGTCTTGGCTTTGACGCAACGTTCCGCCCAACGATGAGTCCGATCCATCGCGATTTTTGTATAACGATGATTATTCGGATCGGAACATTCATCGAACGCCATGATGATATCGGCACCGAGATTCTCCTGAATGGCAATGGACTTTTCGGGCGTAAAGCGATGCGTTGAGCCGTCGATGTGACTCTTGAAGGTCACGCCGTCATCGTCGATCTTGCGGGTCTGCGAAAGCGAGAAGACTTGGAAGCCACCCGAATCGGTAAGCATGGGACGCGGCCATTGCATGAACTGGTGCAGGCCACCCAGGTCACGGACGAGTTCATCGCCGGGACGCAGATAGAGATGATAGGTGTTGCTCAACACGAGCGTGGCGTTGATGTCCTTGAGATGTTCGGGCGTGAGCGTTTTGACCGTGGCTTGCGTGCCGACCGGCGCAAAGACCGGCGTGAGCAGGTCGCCGTGAGACGTGGCGAAGATACCGGAGCGGGCGCGCTTGTTTTTGGCGGTGATGGTGAATTCAAACATCGGGCGGATTATACACGTTATCACCTTGTTGTATTCAAGATGAGTTATAATTTTGTGAGAGCAAGGAGCAAAATATGTTAACCACTTTACAAGGAGTCTATCGCAAGGGAAAGATTGTTCTGAACAACAATCCTTCTGATATTCCCGATGAAACCCCGGTGATTGTTACCTTTCTTGGCGTCGAAGGAATTGACTTGCGTACACGCGGTATTAGCGAAGAGCAAGCAGGCGCATTACGCGCACAACTCGCCGCCTTTACAGAAGAGTGGGATAGTCCTGAAATGAGTGTCTATGACACCTACAACGCGCGGACTTAAACGAGGCGATGTGGTTTTGGTGCTATTCCCGCATTCAGATTTGAGAACCGCCAAACCCCGTCCCGCCTTGATCGTTCAAACGGACAATCTTGAAAGCGGCTTGCCGCAAATTGTCGTCGCGATGATTACAAGCCGCGCGTTCCGCGCGAATCACCCAAGCCGCGTATTGATTAAATTGAATTCGCCTGCTGGAAAGACATCAGGTTTGCTGACCGACTCAGTAGTGATGACTGATAATCTCGCCACCATTTCAGAGATTGCGATAGACCGCGTGATTGGAAAAATCCCAATGGAGGAAGTGGACACAGCGCTCAAACACACCCTGGGATTGTAACAATATTGGGCGCGGTTTTTTGGGCAGCGATCTGGAATTCAAACATCGGGCTGATTGTAAACGAGAACTCGGAGATTTGGCTCCGAGTTCGTTATCTGGAAATCTGAATGCGCTATGCTGTCGCATACGAGCGCACGTGCAAAATATCTGCTCGCCGCATGGGACGAACATCACTCGCTGAAAGAGTCTCAACAGCAACAGTTTCACCTTCACCGGTGACAAATTCCACTTCAAAGGCTTTGCCGCTCTCATAAACATGCACAACCGCGCCGACATCGCCGCGTTTGAGATGATGTTCCTTTAAATCTTTGGCAAGCACAATTGTGTCCAATTCCTTGATCATGTTCTATTCCTTGAATCAAATTATAGCATTGAGGTAGTTAAGATTTCCGCGGACTTTATGGGGATTTTATTTGTGCAGAATCAGCCAGCCTATCAACAAGATCTTGCTATATAATCCATTTGATTCAAGGAGTGGATTATGCCTGTGCCTGACTTTCAAACAATAATGCTGCCCATGCTCAAGATCGCGGGTGATGGAAAAGAGCATACTGTTCATGATTTTCTTGAAATACTTGCAAAAGAATTTAATCTTTCCCAAGAAGAATTGAATGAATTCCTGCCGAGTGGAAAGCAAACGAGATTTTTCAACAGAGTTGGGTGGGCGAAAACATATCTTTCAAAATCCGGTTTACTTGTAATGGCTAGGCGACCCTATTATGTAATTACCGAACGCGGAAAAGATGCCTTGAAGAAAAATCCTGTCGTAATCGACCTGAAATTTCTGCAACAATTTCCAGAATATGTTCAATTCCGTACGACAAGACGCAAATCCGATAACGAAGAAGTAACCGAAAGTATTTCTGCAGAACAGACCCCTGAAGAAATTCTCGACGAGGCATTTGAAGATATTAGAGGTAATCTTGCATCCGACCTGCTTGAAAGCGTAAAAAGTTGTTCGCCAAAATTCTTTGAGCAGCTTGTCGTTGAACTTCTTGTGAATATGGGATATGGTGGTTCACGGCGTGATGCTGCACGCGCTGTTGGCCAAAGCGGTGACGGTGGAATTGATGGAATTATTGACGAAGACCGACTTGGCTTAGATACCATTTATATCCAAGCCAAAAGATGGGAAGGAACAGTAGGAAGACCGGACATACAAAAATTTGCAGGCGCGCTCATGGGGAAAAAAGCTAATAAGGGTATATTTATAACTACGTCTAATTTCACAAAAGATGCTGTTGAATATGTTTCATCTATCAACTCAAAGATTATTCTGGTTGATGGAAATCGTCTCACTGAATTAATGATTGACTACAATATTGGGGTTACAAACATAACTTCATACAATCTCAAACGAATTGATTCGGATTATTTTGGAAATGGTGGATAATAATTCGAGCATCCACGCTTTGCATTCGTTTTCCACGCAGAACAGACTCGATTTCCCCGTTCGCTCGGATTTTGCGTGTTTGCAACCTGCCCTTTTCCGCAAAGAACGGCAGGTTTTGGGGGAGTTTCTCTCTGAAATTGGGAAAAGAAAAGAGTCGCCAATTTTGACAGTCAAGTTCGCAAGTTTGACTGTCAAATTTCCAAGTTTGACTGTCAAAACTCCCTGTTTGACGGCTTAACTCGAAAGTTTGTTGGTGAAACATAAAAGTTTCTTATTGAAACTTCCGAGTTTCTTACTGAAACTTTTGGGTTTGTTATTGAAACTTCCAGGTTTGTTGGCTTAACCAGCTTCCAGCGAGGATTGAAGCTTTGCCGTTGGGCCGCTGCTTCAATTGGAACGGCTTGTCATAAGCAAGAATTCCAGGAGCGATTTCATGACGATCTCCACCTTTTCAAGCGGGAACCCTGTTTTCCGGGATATTTCTCCAAACACTTTGTCCCTCAATTCTTCGTTGCCCATGATCTGCGTCAAATAAAACAGCCATTCTTCCGGGTTAATTTCGTCATCCGAATTATCTTCCATTGGGTTACTCCTGATTTTTGGGCGTTGACCTCACGAGTGTGCCGCACGATCCTTCGCACCAGCACACGTTTTTTACTTCGCTAGATTTTTCTCGTCAAACAAGAATTGGTTTTTATAACTGGCGGCAAAGACCACTTCCACTTCCCGGATGCGCATTTTTCTAAAGCGCTGGACGATGATCAGGATTGCCAATAAATAAGCCGCCAGCAAAGCGGTCAATCCGTAGGCGAACTGTCCCAGCGCCCCATAACGCACCAAGATTGAAGCAACAACCAGAACCGAAGAGAAAACCAATCCGTAATACATGCTGGCGATATAACGCGTCAGCGCTTCGGCGGCGTAGATTTCACCAGCCGCATTTTCATCGTTGCAACTGACCACCAACTTGCAGAAATTGAAAAACTGTTTATTCTGGTTGCTCTCGCGCTGCCGCTTTGCCCAGACTCGCTTGTAGAAATGCAGCGCTTCCGGCGGCAGATAACCCGCCGCCACCTGCCCGATCCAGCCGACATACGGAAATCCTTCGGTAGCGGATAATCTATAAGTCCGCTGGCCGTTCGATGACTTCTCGATGACCTTCTTATCAAAAGTCCGCAGCCACCACGCCGAAAATTTATCCAGCGAATCGGTCTTGATCAAACGCAGCAAGACGCCGACCAAATAACCAAAACAGACACCGATGACGAGATCGAGAATGGAATTCAAAGCCAGCGCGTCCATCAGGACCTTGGTGTGGTCATCCAAAGCTGGAAGCGAATAGATCGCCGCGCCGATATTCAAGAGCAAAAACACGCCCGGCACAAAGATTTCAAAAATCCCCCGCGTCCCGCCGATCGTTGGAATGTTCATTTCGCCTCCTCAAAGTTTGGATCAAGAAAACAAGCGCTCACCGCTCTACAACACTCAAAATAAATTCTCGTCCCTGCCGCTAAACCTATATCGTCATTATACAATTAATCGGGATGCTATTTCCCTTTTCTCGCCGTTGACCGGCTGGCTCGAACACAATTCTTTCCGGCGCGCTTGGCTTTATATAACGCCTGATCTGCCAGATTGATCAAACTCAATGGATCGCTTTTGCGTGCAGGAATCATCGCCGCCACGCCTGCGCTGATCGTCACCCACGGTTTCGTGTCCGAGGTTCGATGCGGGATTCGCAGCGCCTCCACTTGGCTCCGCAATTCCTCCGCCAGCCGTTTCGCATCCGAAAGATTGGTCAAAGGTAAAACCAACGCTAGTTCCTCGCCGCCATAGCGGGCCGCAAGATCGGAGGTGCGGCGTCCGACCGTTTGCATCACGCGCGCAATGCTCCTCAAGCATTCATCGCCTGCGGCGTGACCGTAGGTGTCGTTGTATTCCTTATACGAATCGATATCAATCATGACCAGCGCCAGCGGCTTTTTTGTCCGCATGGCATGCGCCCAT
>DATCTP010000218.1:0-2122 GCA_036567885.1 Anaerolineales bacterium
CATTGCCACGCCGGAGACCGGCGCCTTAATTGGTACACCTGCGTCCATCAAAGCGAGCGTCGAACCGCAGACGGAACCCATCGAGGTCGAACCGTTGGATGACAATGCTTCGGATACTACGCGGATGGTGTATGGGAACGACTCTTCTGCCGGGATGACCGGTTCGAGCGCGCGTTCCGCCAGCGCACCATGCCCAACCTCGCGGCGGCCCTGGCCCCGAAGAGGCTTGACCTCGCCCGTGCTGAACGGCGGGAAGTTGTAATGGTGGATGTAGCGTTTGGAGTCAACAGGCGACAGATTATCGAGCTCCTGAGCTTCGCCCAAAGTGCCGAGCGTGGCAAAGGATAAAACTTGAGTCTCGCCGCGGGTGAATAATCCGCTTCCGTGGGCGCGCGGCGAAACGCCGACTTCGCACCAGATCGGACGGATCTCGGTCGGCGTGCGGCCATCGGGACGCTTACCTGCACTTAGAATTCTTTCGCGCACGATCTTATGTTCAGATTCGCTGAAAGCAGATTCAACATCACTTTTCGAGGGCGCATTTGCATCGCCTTCCACACATAAATCAGCGACAACCTTTGCAAGCAATTCATCCATACCGCCGTAGAATTCGGCTTTGGAAAGCGGCTTGTCAAGGAGTTCATTCATCGGAGCGTTGACACGTTCAAAGACTCGCTTGATCAGATCTTCGTTGGCGGTCATAATGGTGGCTTCGCGTTTGGGCTTACCGACCTCAGCCGCCATTTTTAATTGCAGTTCGATCAGCGGTTGGATGGATTTGTGTCCGAGTTCCAAGGCGGCGACCATCACATCTTCGGGAATTTCGTTCGCGCCGCATTCGACCATGAGAATCGCATCTTTGGTGCCGGCAATTCTCAGGTCCAGATCGGATGCGTCCATTTCAGCGAAGGTTGGGTTGATTACGAATTCGTTGTTCACGCGCCCAATCCTGACTGCGCCAATGGGTCCGCCCCAGGGAATATCCGAGATCATGATCGCGGCAGACGCGGCGTTGATTGCCAGAATATCGAGCGGGTTCACGCCGTCCGCTGAAAAGGAATACATGATGACTTGCACTTCATTCCGCATTCCGTGCGCGAACAGCGGGCGCAGCGGACGATCCGTGAGGCGGGATACGAGGATGGCTTCCGTGGAAGCGCGGCCTTCGCGTCGGAAGAAGGAGCCGGGGATTTTTCCGCCGGCGTACATGCGCTCTTCAAAATCCACGGAGAGCGGGAAAAAGTCAATGCCTTCGCGCACGCCGCCCATGGTGGCTGCTGCGAAGATGATGGCATCATTGATGCCAACCGTAACCGCGCCACCGGCTTGCGCGGCAAGTTTGCCGGTTTCAAAGGTGACGGTGCGCGTACCGACAACGGTCGAGTAGCGTTTTATTTCGGGTTTCATAGTATCTCCTGTGATGGGACAGAAAGTATTTCTATCCCACTGAGTATGTTTTCCGCCATGGTCAGGGACTGAAGAGCGGGGACAACCTGGTTATTCACGCTATTCAATTCCTGACTGCGGATGATAATTTGTAGGGGCACGATATTATCGTGCCCCTACGGTTTATTTGTGGCGCAGGCTTAAGCTTTCAGTGATCGCCAGATAACGCGGGTACTCTGATTTTCGCAGGTAGGCCAGCAAGCGGCGGCGTTGCCCAACCAGTTTGAGTAAACCGCGCCGGCAGGATTCATCGTGTTTGTTGGCGCGCAGGTGTTCGGTCAACTGTTGGATGCGTCCGGTGATGATCGCAACCTGTACTTCAGGCGAGCCGGTGTCCGTATCGTGGCGATGATAATCCGTGATTAGTTTGGTTTTTGCTTCCTTAGCCAGTGGCATGACGTATGCTTCCTTTCTATAAATTTTTTTGCAGGTCTCCATGTCCGCAGCCGTACAGACCACAGAACAGGACCAGTCACGGGCGGAGATTATACCAGAAAAAATTATTCTGATTTAAAAATGATATGATTGAAGAAAATCATTTATCATCACAGCTATGAGGTGCTCTATGAAGAAAATTTTCCTGCTGTTCGCTTTGGCGTTGATGCTTGGGGCTTGTTCGGTACCCACAGATGTATCGAACATATTGTCTCCGTTATTTACGCCAACGCCTTTGCCT
>DATCTP010000219.1:0-3790 GCA_036567885.1 Anaerolineales bacterium
CTATTTGTGCGCTGGTCTGCCCGGACGCGGCGATCACCGTTTATCGCGAGATCAAAAAGGCTGTGCCCGCAACAGCATAAATAATTTGTAGGGGCGATTCGCGAATCACCCCTACGTATTATGGAGAAATTTATGACACGAGAATTATGGGAAGGCAACCAAGCGATTGCAGAAGCCGCCGTCCGCGCGGGACTGGAGGCGTACTTCGGTTACCCGATCACTCCTCAAACCGAAGTTTTGGAATACTTATCGCGCCGCATGCCCGAACTCGGACGCGCCTTTGTTCAAGCCGAAAGCGAACTCGGCGCGATCAATATGGTTTATGGCGCGGCGTGCGCCGGTGTGCGCGTGATGTCCTCCTCATCCAGCCCGGGTGTGAGCTTGATGATGGAAGGCTTATCGTACATTGCGGGAACGGAAATTCCTGCGGTGCTGGTCAATGTGATGCGCGGCGGTCCGGGACTTGGCAACATCGCTCCGGCGCAAGGAGATTACAACCAAGCCGTGCATGGCGGCGGACATGGCGATTATCCGCGCATCGTGCTGGCTCCCGCTTCAGTGCAAGAAGCCGTTGACTTGATGGTGCTTTCGTTTGACCTCGCCGAAAAATATCGCATGATCACTTTTGTCATTGCCGATGGTTCTATTGGCCAAATGATGGAGCCGATCAACCTGCCAGAAATGAAACCTGTGCAACGCAAGGATTGGGATTGGGCAACGAACGGAAAGATGGGCAAACGCGAACGACGCATTCTCACTTCCATTTATCTTGATCCATATCAGGAAGAAAAAACCAATTTGCGTTTGCTTGAACGCTGGAAACAAATCCAAGCGAACGAAGTGCGTTATAAGGAATATTTCCTCGATGATGCCGAATATGTTGTGATCGGTTTCGGTACTGCCGGACGCGTATCGCTTTCGGCGGTGCGCGCCGCGCGTCAGCAGGGAATCAAGGTCGGGTTGTTGAGGCCGGTTACGGTGAGCCCATTCCCGCTGGGTGTGATCGAAGATTTGGTCAAGCGCGTGAGCGGCGTTCTCGTTGTTGAGATGAACTCCGGTCAAATGTTGGAAGATGTCCGCCTCGCAGTCAAGGGCCGCGTGCCGGTTGAGTTTTATGGACGCATGGGCGGCGTGGTTCCGTTCCCGGATGAAGTGTTGAGCGAAATCCATCGCATGGTCTCAGACAAAAATCCAAGCAATCTAAACCCACGTGATGCTTGGTATGAACGAATGGTTGCCACAAAATAAAAGAGGCTTATATGGTAGCGACTGCAAATAATTTGGTTTACGAACGCCCCGAAGGTTTTACCGATACACCGACTCACTATTGCCCCGGTTGCACACATGGCGTGGCACATCGACTAGTTGCCGAAGTGCTGGAAGAAATGGGCTTACTGGAAAAAACGATTGGCGTCGCACCGGTGGGATGCTCGGTATTCGCGTACAACTATTTCGATACCGACTTCGTTGAAGCGCCTCACGGACGCGCACCGGCAATGGCGACCGGTATCAAACGCGTTTTACCAGACCGAATTGTTTTCACCTATCAAGGCGACGGCGATCTTGCCTCGATTGGCATGGGCGAAATTGTCCACGCCGCGGCGCGCGGAGAAAACATCACCGTGATCTTCATCAACAACGCCAATTATGGCATGACCGGCGGACAGATGGCTCCAACCACATTGCCGGGCATGAAGACCACTTCATCGCCCAACGGCCGCGATGTGGAAACGCAAGGCTATCCGATTCGAGTATCCGAGATGCTGGCAACGCTGGACGGCGCGGGTTATGTAGTGCGGCGTTCATTGCACGATCCGAAAAATATTCGTCTTGCCAAGAAAGCCATTCGCATTGCGTTTGAAACTCAGGTACGCGGACTTGGCTTCTCGATGGTCGAACTGCTTTCGACCTGCCCGACCAATTGGAACATGACGCCGGTCGAATCGCTCAAGTTTGTAGAAGACAAAATGGTCGCGTATTTCCCGCTGGGCGATTACAAGATCAGCTCGAGCGTGGCACAGGTAAAAGTATAAATTTCAAATGTCATTGCGAGTCTTCGAGAAGCAATCTCGTATTTGATGGTTATTGAGATTGCCACGCTCCCTTTGGTCGCTCGCAATGACATGGAGGCAACATGCAAAAAGAAATCATCATCGCGGGTTTTGGCGGACAAGGCGTGCTTTTCAGCGGACAGGTTTTAACGTACGCGGCCATGGACGCTGGAAAAGAAGTGACGTGGATTCCGTCTTATGGTCCGGAAATGCGCGGCGGAACTGCCAACTGCACTGTCGTCATCGCGGATGACGAAATCGGTTCGCCGTTGGTCAAGAATCCGCCATTGGCAATTGCGCTGAATCTTCCGTCCTTCGATAAATACGAAGATGAACTTCAAAAAGGCGGAACGCTGGTGGTCAATAAATCCATGGTGGATCGCGGACCGAAGCGCAATGACATCCACGTGGTCTTTGTGCCGTGCAATGAGATCGCGGAAGAGATCGGTGACCGCAAATTATTGAACATGGTGGCAGTCGGCGCGCTGCTGACGGCGTTGCCCGAATTGACCATCAAAGATGTCGAGAAGGCGCTGGAAGCGCACATGCCCGAACGACATAAAAATCTATTGCCGAAAAATTTTGAAGCGCTGAAGCGCGGCTACGAAGCCGCGCAAAAAGTTCTGGCGTAATCAAAAACAAATTTGGATAAATCCAAAGCCCATCTCTGATTGAGGCGGGCTTATTTATTGAATCGGATCAAGAATTGTTATATAGTTAAGGCAAGAGGAACAATGAATACTCAATCAAAAAATCCATCGGTTGACAATCGTTCTGAAATTGCGACAGGCATTCTCAAGCGATTCGGACAAGTTGCATCGGCGCTTGTCTTTCAAGGAATAATTCTCTTTCTTTCTGCCGGTTCACTTAACTGGCTTTGGGCTTGGATATTCTTAGGAATCTATTTGGTGAGTGTGCTGATCAACAGCGTGTTCCTGATGCGAACCAGTCCCGAAACGGTTGCAGAGCGCGGACAACCCAAAGAAATGAAGAGATGGGACATGATCGTGAGCGGCATCTGGGCTCTGACGCAATATCTATTCCTTCCACTGGTCGCCGGACTCGATTACCGTTTCCATTGGATTCTAATGCTGTCTTCGTGGAATATTATAGGAGCGGCAATCTTTGCAATTGGCTTGGGAATTTTCAGTTGGGCAATGATCACGAACACTTATTTTTCAACGGCAGTCCGCATACAAAATGATCGCGGTCAAACCGTGTGTCGAAGCGGACCGTATCATTTTGTGAGACATCCGGGATATGTTGGAGCGATGCTTCAGTCGTTGGGAATTCCGATTCTTTTAGGTTCGCTTTGGGCATTGATTCCCGGAGTCATCGCGGTGACGGCAATGATCGTCAGGACGGATATGGAAGATCACACATTGCAAGCCGAACTGACCGGGTATAAAGAATTCGCTCAAGAAATTCGTTACCGGCTGGTTCCGGGAATTTGGTAACGAAAAAAGCTGGCGATCAAGTATCGAAACGGGAACCCGCCTTCCGCCTGATGGAGAGGCGGGCTTTTTGTTGATTTGTCCGCAGACTTGATGTATAGTTGGCAAATCTTTAGTTGTTATTCAGAGGTGAGTTATGGCTGACGATAAAATGCGATCCAGTAAAAGTACGGCATCGGATCATGCGGCGTTTGTGCAAGCCGTGAAAGCCAGTTTGAATACTGCCAAACAAAAAACGGACGCGATCCGCCGAAGAGATTCTCAGCTTTTTATGGCAAACGTGGT
>DATCTP010000220.1:0-5382 GCA_036567885.1 Anaerolineales bacterium
ACGCCGCTGCTCATCTGGGACGCGAAGCGCTGTTCATTCTTAGGCCGTCTTCACCATATGTTTGCATCGGTTATCATCAGGATGCCGAACAGGAAATTGATCTGGCGTATGCGGAAGCTCATAGCATTCCGGTCATTCGCCGCGAAGTCGGTGGCGGTGCGGTCTATCTGGATGGCGAGCAACTTTTCTATCAACTGATCCTGCGCTCCGACCGGATTGGCGTTCCTTCCAATAAGGCTGAGTTCTATCGCCAATATCTCCAGCCGGTAATCGAAACGTATCGCGCCTTTGGCGTGGATGCTGCCTATAAACCGGTCAATGATATTATCGCCAATGGGCGCAAAGTCTCCGGCAACGGCGCAGCGGAAATCGAAGGGATGCTGGTTTTGGTCGGCAATTTCATCATGGACTTCGATTACGAGACGATGTCCAAAACTTTGCGCGTGCCCGACGAAAAATTCCGCGATAAAGTCTATAAAACGCTTCAGGAAAATTTAAGCACCATGAAACGCGAATCCGGAAAGGTTCCCTCAACCGAAGCGTTGGCTTTGGATTTGGCTCGCCGCTATGAACCTTTGCTGGGTCCATTGCCCATTCTGCGCGAAGTAGATCAGGAACTAATTCAGAAAGCCAATGAGCTGTTTGCCCTGATGTATACTCCTGAATGGCTTTCCTCAAACGATCAACGCCGTCCGCGTTTGGATCAGGTAAAGATTCGCGAAGGTGTGTACGTCATCCAGAATATGCTCAAGACGCCCGGCGGCTTAGTGCGGATCACTGGTATCAAGGATGAAGGCAAATTGCGGGATGTTCATATCTCCGGCGATTTCTTCTTCTA
Organism: Anaerolineales bacterium; assembly: GCA_036567885.1. Taxonomy (GTDB): domain Bacteria; phylum Chloroflexota; class Anaerolineae; order Anaerolineales; family Villigracilaceae; genus Fen-1038. The sequence continues at coordinate 839 of DATCTP010000220.1, forward strand.
TCCCGCGGAAAGCCTGCCTGAGTTGGAGCGCGCTTTGAACGGCGCGGCTTCTGATGAACAGAATGTAAAATCGCTAGTGGAGCGTTTCTACGCAGAACGCTCCATCGAATCCCCCGGCCTCCAACCGGCAGATTTTGCAAAGGCTTTATTCCCCGCCGCGTGATCATCTTTCATAAAAGCTATCTTTCGAATGCACGAATTGCCTATCACTCAATCCATCCTTGAAATTTCGCTGCGCCACGCACAGCAGGCTGAAGCAACACGCGTCACAGATCTATACTTGGTCATTGGCAGCCTTTCGTATGTAGTGGATGATTCGGTACAGTTTTATTGGGACATCATTGCCAGAGATACCATTGCCGAAGGAGCGAAACTTCACTTTCGACGCATCCCCGCGGAATTCCTCTGTTTGGATTGCAGTCATCGTTACGCTCCCGATGGCGAGAATCTGGCTTGCCCCCATTGCGAAAGTACGCGTGTGAAAGTCGCGGCAGGCGATGAGTTCCGCCTGGAATCTATTGATGTGGAAACTGCCACAACACCGGACATTAAACTTACGGAGAAATGAAATGCCTTTAAACGTTCCCATTGTTGAAAATATTCTCAGTGCCAATGACCGTTTGGCGCAGGAAAACCGCGCTCGCATCGACGCTGCGGGAATTTTTTCCGTCAATTTGATGGCTTCGCCCGGTGCTGGCAAGACATCCATCATCGAACAGACTCTCTCGCGTCTCGCGGACAAGTTGCGGATCGCCGTTATAGATGGCGATATTGCCACTTCATTGGATGCCGACCGCGCCGCTGCAGCGGGAGCGCAGGCTTCGATCCAGATCAACACCGGAGGCGAATGTCATCTTGACGCGGTCATGTTACGCGGCGCACTTGAACAGCTTGATCTCAAACAGTTCGATCTGCTCATCGTGGAGAACGTTGGCAATCTGGTATGTCCCGCCGACTTCCGACTTGGCACGCATAAGTCGATATTAATCGCATCCATTCCTGAAGGAGATGACAAACCTTATAAATATCCGGGCATGTATCGCGGTGTGGACGCGCTAGTTATTAACAAGATCGATCTTTTGCCATATATCGAATTTAACATGGAAACCTTCAGGCGCGGCGTGGAAGCGCTTAACCCCGGCGTGGTAACTTTTCCGGTTTCATGCCGAACCGGTGAAGGTCTCGATCATTGGGTCAATTGGCTGATGATCAATGTAAAACATAGTGAATGAGTTAATGTATTACACCATAAACGAACTGCGAGGATAAGATGTGTCTAGCTGTGCCAGGAAAGATTATTGAGATTTACGAAAAGGGTGGGCTTAAGATGGCGAAAGTTGACTTTGGCGGGATTTTCCGCGAAGCCTGTCTGGATTATGTTCACGAAGCAAAGCTGGAAGATTATTGTGTCATCCATGTTGGGTTTGCGATCAGTCTATTGAGCGAGAAGGAAGCACTCGACACCCTCGAATTGCTCAAGGAAATCTCCAACGTCGAAGCGGAACTTGGGCCGGGAATCGCTACGTAATTTTTTGCATTATTGCAGCTACTGCTCGATAAATAGGCGAGTCGTTGCTCATGCCAACAAGAGGCTTGCCTGAATATTCATAATCGCTAATTTCCGCGTCGGCCGGGATGGAGCCGATCAGCGGCACATCCAGGCGTTGGATAAATTCATTCAAAGTTTCTGGAATCGGAGAAACCAGGCGATTGAGGATGAGGTAAGCCTTCTCAATGTTGATATCCAATTCCTTGCGCATATCGGCAATACGTTGCGCCGCGACGAGTCCGCGTTGGGTCGGATCGCTGACGATGAGCAGATGCTGTACGTCGCGCGTAGTGCGGCGTGCGAGATGTTCCATGCCCGCTTCATTGTCAATGACGACATACGCGTAATGTTTGCTCATCGAGTCGATTACTTCGCGCAGGTTATGATTGACCGCGCAATAACACCCTTGTCCTTCGCCGCGCCCCATCGCAATCAAATCAAAACGACTGCCTTCCGCCAATGCTGAATGGATTTGGTAATCAAGATATTCGCGTTTGCTGACGCCGCCCGGCATGGTTCCCATCGCCGCGCCTCCGTTCAGCAGCGAAGTTTTGACTTGATCGAGCATCCCTTCGCGGATGTCGCCGACGGTCCATTCGAGGTCAAGACCCAGCACCATATTTAAATTGGATGATGGATCGGCATCAATGGCGAGGATACTGCCGCTTTGATTCTGCGCCAGATATTTGATGATCATGGCGGCGACGGTGGTCTTGCCGACGCCGCCTTTGCCAGCGAGAGCGATGGTAGTGGTCATTCCGTTCCCTCGTCATCTGTTAACTGATCAAGACTCTTGCCGATCTGTTGAACAGCATCTTTTAAACTCTTAACATGATCATAAACAGGAATCCCCAACCGATCCGCTTCCTGCACTTTCATGTCAGCAGGCAGATAGCCGAGCAGAGGCAAGCTCGGTGTTTCCTCTTCAAGGAATTTGGCTTCTTCCTCGTTGCGAACTTTATTCCCTACCAAATACAACCGCGTCAAACCAATATCATTCGCCAGTTTTTTGATCTGCATGGCAGTGCCGAGACTGCGACGCGTCGGTTCGACGACGATCAGCATTGCATCCACGAAATCAACGGTGGCGCGTCCGAGATGCTCGACACCTGCATACATATCCAATAGAAGCACATCATCTTTGCGAAAGAGCAGATGCGTGAATAAAGCCTTGAGCATGGCGGACTCAGGACAAATGCAACCTGAGCCTCCCGTGTCCACGGAGCCCATTTCCAGCAAGCGCACACCGCGGTGAAGAACGCTGAATCGTTCGGGGATGTCATCCACGCGCGGATTCAACGTGAAGAAGCCGCCAACCGTTCCGGGTTTTGCACCGGTGCGTTCCTCGATGAGTTCATCCATCTCTGCAATGGGATGAAGTTTGGCGCGCAATTCATTGGGAAATCCCAAAGCTCCAGCGAGGCAAGGGCTTGGGTCGGCGTCAACCGCTAACACGTCGCGGCCGCGATCCGCATACGTCTGGGCGAGGAGGGCGGTCAACGTGGTTTTGCCAACCCCGCCTTTACCCGTGATTGCGATCTTCATATCTTTATCATACTTCAATCGATTCGCAAGAGATATAGCCTTTCTTCCTCGAATCGGAGGACGGCTATAACTTTTGTCTATTCAGCCGGTGACAATACACACGATTTATTAAATCAGCCTGGTGCTAGAATAAAGGAAATAGAATCCTTTCCTCCTTTAGCGGTGCAGCGTATAAATTGCGTCATCAAGGAGGCCTGATGGAAAAGAAAAGGTTTGAAGTCCCTGCCCTCTACGCGGATCATCACGTTACGGAGGTGCGGCGTATTCTGTTAGAGCTGGATGGGGTTATAGATGTGTATGCCAGCAGTGCATTCCAAATTGTTGAAGTTGCTTATGATGAAAACAAGATCAATGATTTGGAAATCGCGGTCAAGTTGGATGAGGCGGGTTATCTCGGAGAGTGGACGGCGCCGATTGAAACCGGAGCCGCGGCTCAGCCAGCGCAAGAATCAAAGCCATATTTTCGTCATACCACAGTTTATGAAACAACCAAGAAGACCGTGACATTTGCCCAGCGCGTGAATTATTCCGGGCGGCCGCTCTGGCCGTGTCCAGGGATGGGGCCGCTTTCGGTCACGCGGGACGAGGAGGCGGATCATGCCTAAGAAACGAAGTATCACCGAATACTCCACCGACCCCGCCGCACAGCAAATGCTTCAGCGCGCGGAAGAGTTGGGAATCGAAACCGCCTTTACGCGCGCCGACAAGATGGTGCCCTGTAATATCGGTGCGGCAGGCATGTGCTGCAAACAATGCGGAATGGGTCCATGCCGCTTGACGAAAAACGGCGAAGTCGGCGTGTGCGGCGCAACGCTGGACACGATGCAAGCTCGCAACCTGACGCGTTCCATCGCAGCAGGCGCCGCGGCTCACTCCGATCACGGACGCGATATGGCTTTTCTTTTAAAAGCAACTGCGAAAGGCGAAGCGGAAGGTTATACGATCCGCGATGTTGCAAAACTGCGCGTCATCGCGTCGAAGTGCGATATCAAGATCGAGGGACGCGCGCCGGAAGAAATTGCAAACGATCTGGCAGATTTATACATCTCGCAGTTCGGACAGCAGCGCGGCGAAGCCATTCCAGCCAAACGAGCGCCGAAGAAACGACAGCAAATCTGGCGCGAGCAGAACGTCTGGCCGCGCGGCGTGGATCGCGAAATCGTGGAGGCATTGCATCGCACACACATCGGCGATGACCAGAGCGCTGAACACATTTTGAATCACGCGATCCGAACTGCGCTTTCCGATGGCTGGGGCGGTTCGATGATCGCCACCGATATTTCAGATATTTTATTCGGCACGCCCGCACCGATCTTGGGACAGGCGAATCTCGGCGTGATTAAAGAGAACATGGTCAATGTGGTGGTGCATGGACATGAACCCAGCCTCAGTGAAATGATCGTCGCGGCATCGCAAGACCCAGAGATCATCGAATATGCAAAAGCGGCGG
>DATCTP010000221.1:0-3703 GCA_036567885.1 Anaerolineales bacterium
AAGGCCGGGATTCAATTGCAGTATAAGCAGGATACCGTTATTGCCCAGATTATTATTGGTGGCTATGCTCTCCAGCGTATCGCCCGATTGAACCGTATAGGAGAACGGTGCGGAATGGGTGGGTGCCAGGGTCGCAGTTTCTGTGGGTGTGATGGTCGCCGTATCCGTGGGAGTAGGTGTATTGGTCGGGGTAGAGGTCATGGTTGGGGTGGGAGTTTTGGTCGCGAATAACGCGCCGAGAGGCTGGCTTGGGCTGACCAGCCAGACGATCAACAAAATGATTCCCGCTAAAACCAGCAAACCTGCCGCGCCGTATACGAATATGATGTTGGTCTGCTGGCGGCGCTTGCGGTAGGCCGCGATCACACTGCTGGTAGGTGGTTTATTTTCCATATGCATTATCCTCTTTGACACGCTGTTGATAATTAGCGCGTTTGAATAATTCTACCTGAACTTTGGATATCTTGGGAAATGGATTTGTAGGGGCACAGCGATGCTGTGCCCCTACTATTTGACGAAGTGTTGTAGATGTTCTTTCAAGTATTGCCCTGTATACGATGCCTTGACTTTCATAACCTGTTCCGGCGTGCCTTCGGCGATCAATTCGCCACCGCGGTCACCGCCTTCGGGACCGAGATCAATGATCCAGTCCGCGACTTTGATGATATCCAAATTGTGTTCGATGATGAGGACCGAATTACCGGCATCTACTAAGCGCTGTAAAACTTCGATGAGCTTGTGCACATCCGCGGCGTGGAGTCCGACCGAGGGTTCATCAAGCACGTATAAGGTCCGACCGGTGGCGCGGCGCGAAAGTTCCTTCGCCAGCTTGACGCGCTGCGCTTCGCCTCCGCTCAAGGTTGTGCCCGGTTGCCCGATCTTCACATAACCCAATCCAACTTCATTCAATAAAGTCAATCTATTCATCATGGCGGGGAACGCCGAGAATTCTTTCAGTCCGTGTTCCACCGTCATGTCCAACACATCGGCGATGTTGGAATCCTTAAAACGCACTTGCAACGTTTCGCGGTTGAAACGGCTGCCGTGACAAACGTCGCATGGCACGTAAACATCCGGCAGGAACTGCATTTCGATTCGCAATTCGCCTTGTCCCTGACAAGCCTCGCATCGTCCGCCATGCACATTGAATGAAAAACGCCCGGGCTTATAACCGCGCACTTTGCTTTCCGGCAACTCAGCAAACAACTTTCGGATTTCATCGAACATGCCGGTATAGGTTCCGGGGTTGGAACGCGGCGTGCGTCCAATCGGCGATTGATCAATGTCAATGACTTTATCGAGAAGTTCAATGCCTTCGATGCGTTGATGCTCACCGGCTTGCGTGCGCGCTCCCATCAGCTTGGATGCTAGCGCGTTATATAGTACATCGGTCATTAGCGTGGATTTACCGCTCCCCGAAACGCCGGTGATGCAAACCAATTTTCCAAGTGGAATTTGAACGGTGATGTCTTTCAGGTTGTTGGCGCGCGCTCCGATGATTTTAAGATGCTTGCCGTTACCTTCCCGCCTCTTCTTCGGGATTTCGATTTGCTTGCGCCCCGATAAATAAGCGCCGGTTAATGAGTGCGGATGCACCAAAATATCCTTCGGCGTTCCTTCTGCGATGATGCGGCCGCCGTGTTCGCCTGCCGCGGGACCGAGGTCAATGATCCAATCCGCAGAGCGGATCGTTTCGTCATCGTGTTCGACAACCAAGACGGTATTTCCAAGATCGCGCAGACCTTTCAGCGTGTTGAGCAGACGCTCGTTGTCGCGTGCATGTAATCCGATGGACGGTTCATCGAGTACATACAACACACCGACCAAACGTGATCCAACTTGCGTCGCGAGCCGGATGCGTTGCGCTTCGCCGCCGGAAAGCGAACCGGCAGAGCGATTCAAGGTCAAATAATCCAACCCAACATCCACGAGAAAACCAAGACGCGATTTAATTTCCTTAATCACGCGTTCAGCAATGGCTTTTTGACGATTGGTTAGCGGCGATTTCTTTCCGTTGATTTCGCTGATCCATTCCAATGTTTTAACCACGGGCCATGAAGTCACTTCGATAATGTTGACTCCGCCAACCGTCACCGCGATGGCTTCGGGCCGCAAACGCTGACCCTTGCAGGTGGGGCAGGGCTTATCGGACATATATTCCGAAATCCGTTCGCGGATGTATTCCGAATTGGTTTCGCGGTAGCGGCGTTCAAGGTTGCCGACCACGCCTTCAAAGTCGCGCGCGAACGTGAACTCATGTCCCTTCGCGCTTTTATATTTGATCGGGATTTCTTTGCCGCGTGTGCCGTAAAGGATGATTTCCAATTTTTCTTTGGATAATTCTTTAACTGGTTTATTGAGATCAACATCGAAGAAACGAGCAGCGGCTTCCAGTGATTGCCAATAATAACCGCCCTCTTCTTTTGGTCCGCCCCATTCCATGGCGACGATTGCGCCTTCGTTGAATGAAATATCTTTATCCGGAATCAAGAGATCGGGATCGATTTCTAGTTTGTTCCCCAAGCCTTGACAATCTGGGCAAGCGCCATGCGGCGTGTTGAACGAAAAAGTGCGCGGTTCGATCTCTGGTATGCTAATGCCGTGAACCGGACACGAAAGGTTTTCGGAGAAGTGCAAATCGGGAGTCGAGAGTTGGGAGTCGGGAGTCGTTTCCGATTTCCGATTCACCATTCCCGATTCCCTATTATTGAGCATCGAGATTGTTAGAAATCCTTCTCCAAACTTTAAGGCTGTTTCTACGGAATCCGTTAATCGAGAACGCGCAGCTTTTTTATCTTCGTCGCTTCCATCGTGCGAAATGACAAGGCGATCCACCACCGCGTCGATGTTGTGCTGTTTGTAACGGTCAAGGTTGATTTCATCGTCAAGCGAATAGACCGTCCCATCCACGCGGGCGCGCACAAAGCCGGATTTGCGGATTTCCTCGAAAACGGCTTGGTAGGTTCCTTTGCGTCCGCGTACGACCGGCGCGAGGACCAGAATTCGGCTTCCTTCCGGGAGAGATTCAATTGCATCCACGATTTCCTGCGCGGATTGCTTGACGACTTCGCGCCCGCAAATGGGGCAGTGCGGAATTCCGGCGCGCGCGTAAAGCAGGCGGAGGTAATCATAGATTTCGGTAACCGTTCCCACCGTCGAGCGGGGATTATGAGACGTGCCTTTCTGGTCAATCGAAACTGCCGGCGATAAGCCTTCGATGTAATCCACATCGGGCTTATTCATCTGTCCGAGAAATTGGCGCGCGTATGCCGAAAGTGATTCGACATAACGCCGCTGACCTTCTGCGAAGATCGTATCGAATGCCAACGAGGATTTGCCGGAGCCGGATAAGCCGGTGATGATGACCAGTTTGTCGCGCGGGATTTCAACAGTAATATTTTTTAGATTGTGGACGCGCGCGCCCACGACTCGAATAGTGTTGGATGTCATAGAAACCTTTGGAAAATCAATTATAGCACATTTGTTTTATTTTTTATTTTATCTTAACAGATGTCATTGCGAGACCCCGTAGGGGTCGTGGCAATCTCGACTAACCTGCAATCAGGGGATTGCCACGCTCGCTGGTGCTCGCTCGCAATGACATACTTATTACACAGCAAACTTTTATTATACCTTTGCCATCGCATAGGTTCGTTGCTGTGATTGAAAGTGATCGTTCCAAAATTGGTAATATCTGATCAGC
>DATCTP010000222.1:0-3651 GCA_036567885.1 Anaerolineales bacterium
GTATTTGTTCATACCTTCTTTGCGGCCTTTGTAGACAACACCTTTCGTATCCACCAGCATGATATTCTCTCGCTTCACGCCCCAACGGATTGCCAATTGCGCGCACGAAATCGCCGAGGCGCCCGCGCCGGAAATCACGAGTCGAATCTCACTGTGCTTTTTACCGACCACCTCGAGCGCACTTGCCAAGCCGGCAGAAGAAATGATCGCGGTTCCATGCTGGTCATCGTGGAAGACGGGAATATCCAGCATCTTCTTCAGTTCTTCTTCAATGTAAAAGCATTCGGGCGCTTTGATATCCTCGAGGTTGATACCGCCAAAGGTCGGAGAAATAGCCGCAACAACTTTGATGATTTCATCCGGGTCATGCGAATTGACTTCGATATCAAAAACATCGACATCGGCAAATTTCTTGAAAAGCACGCCCTTCCCTTCCATTACCGGTTTCGATGCCAACGCGCCTCGATCTCCAAGTCCCAAGATCGCGGTGCCGTTGGAAATCACGGCAACCAAATTTCCCTTCGAAGTATATTCATAAGCATCTTCGGCGTTCTTTTCGATCTCGAGCACTGGCTCCGCCACACCGGGCGAATACGCCAGACTCAAATCGCGTTGAGTATCCATCGGCTTGGTGGGAATGATCGCCACTTTGCCGGGCTTGCCTTTCAAATGATGATATTCAAGTGCCTCTTCACGCGTGAACTTTGCCATAGTGCCTCCATTAGCAGTGTATTAGGATTATGTCACATCGAACAAAATCCAGCCAGTCCCATTTGTCATATTGAGTATATATCACTCAAGCTATCTTAAACCATCAGATCGAAAAGTTTTGCCATCCATTCTGAATCATAGCTTAGGTTCCTTAACACATTGTTAAAAAATCATGTATAATACAAAAATCCGAAAGGATTTAGGTTTTCTGCCGCCGTGGCGGCCTGACTTGCAAACGGACACTTGGAACCCGCACGAAATTGGCAGATGATTTTCTGCCACACTGGCTCAGATAATTTAGAAAGTTGCCGTCGTTTCGACGGATACATTTGAGAGAATGCTTTTTTGGATCGATCCATCGCCTGTATAACCTGATTCTCAGGCTTATTGCTTTTCTCAACTCGCTTCTTTCGGAACCGGGGCCGGTTTTTCCAATCCAAACTTCGTTTACAGTCGAGGCCATCTAGGCAGGCGCTCGGCTGTATTTTGTTTAATGGCAAAGATCACGGCGATTGAACCCCAAAAGCGCGATCCCAACCGGGTGAACATTCACCTCGATGGAAATTACGCCTTCGGGCTGACACGCATCACAGCCGCCTGGCTGAAAGTCGGGCAGGAATTGAGCGAAGATAAAATCGCTTCGCTTCAAGCCGAAGATGACCGCGAGCGAGCCTATCAGCAAGCCATGCTCTTTCTGAGTTATCGTGCCCGATCCGTATCCGAGATACGGCAAAACCTGAGCAAGCACGATTTTCCCCAGAACGTGATCGAGCAGACGCTCGAACGCCTGCGGGAAAGTCAACTTGCAGACGATAAACAATTTGCCCGCGCGTGGGTCGAGAATCGCAATACGTTCCGGCCGCGCAGTCGGCGCGCACTGCAAATGGAGCTTCGACAAAAAGGACTTTCCGATGAAGCCGCACAATCGGCGTTGGAAGGTTTGGATGAAGAAGCTCTGGCGTATGAAGCAGGCTTGAAAAGGGCGCGCCGCCTCCAGTCTGAAGAATGGAGCGAGTTTCGGAAAAAATTATCCGAACATCTCGCCCGCCGCGGGTTTCCATACTCCGTGACCGCGTCTGTGGTGTCCCGCATTTGGAGAGAGGCGCACACGGAAAAACTTGAAAATGAGGAAAATAAATGAATGCGATCAGTATCATCATTGGTTTTCTTGGATTGGTGCTTGGCGCCGTTGCCGGATATTTTTATCACCGCTATCAAAACGACCGCGCTCTAAAGAACCAACAAGATAAAGCCGACAATATTTTAAAAGTCGCCAACACGCAAGCGCGCCTGATTGAAACCCAAGCGCGGGAAAGCGCGACCAAGATCGTTCAGGCTTCGGAAAGTGAGATCAAAGAACGCCGCATCGAACTCAGCAAGGAAGCGGATCGACTCGATAAACGCCGCTCCGAACTCGACAGCCGCGCCGACAAAATTGAACAGCGCGATCAAACTCTGAACAAACGTCAAAGCGTTATTGATAAACGCACAAACGAAATCGAAAAACTATACGAGCAGGAAATGCTCAAGCTCGAACAGATCGCGCAGCTTTCCCAAGACGATGCCAAGAAACAATTATTCGCCGCCGTCGAAAAAGAAGCGCGCGCCGATATGGCGCGCATCTACCGTCAGATCGAAGCGGAGGCGCGCGAAGAAGGCGAAAAGCGCGCCCGCAAATTGATCGCGGATGCGATCCAACGCGTGGCGTCCGAGCATGTTGCGGAAGTCACTTCCTCGGTCGTGCCGATTCCCAGCGAAGAAATGAAGGGCCGCATCGTGGGACGCAATGGACGCAACATCAAAGCCTTTGAGCAAGCCGCTGGCGTGGATGTCATCGTGGATGATACGCCTGAAGCGGTAACTATTTCCTGCTTTGATTCGGTGCGGCGCGAAATCGCTCGCCGCGCGCTCACCCGCTTAACGGTAGATGGCCGTATTCATCCTGCGCACATCGAAAAGATTTTGGAAGAAGAAACAAAAGCCATTGAGAGGATCATCAATGAAGCAGGAGAACAAGCCGCATTCGACGCGGGCATTGCCGGTCTGCATCCTGAAGTTTTACGCATGATGGGACGCTTGAAATTCCGCACTTCGTATGGGCAAAATCAATTGGCGCACGCAGTGGAAGTTTCAAAACTCGCAGGCATTCTTGCCGCGGAAATCGGCGCCAATGTTGAGTTATCTAAGGCGGGTGGATTCCTGCACGACATCGGCAAAGCGATGGATCACAACCAGGAAGGGACACATGCCAAACTCGGCGGCGAATTTTGTCGAAGATATGGCGTCAATTCGATTGTGGTCAATGCAATTGAATCGCATCACCACGAAGTGGATCAATTGACGATTGAAGCGGTCATCGCCGAAGCCGCCGATGCCATCTCCGGTGCGCGTCCGGGCGCACGCCGCGAAGATTTGGAAGCTTACATCAAACGCATTCGCACGCTGGAAGAACTTTCGCAATCCTTCGAGGGCGTGCAACAAGCGTTCGCCATCCAAGCCGGACGCGAAGTACGCATCATCGTCAAACCCGAAAACATTGACGATCTTGCATCTGCTCGATTGGCGCGCGATGTTGCCAAGAAGATCGAAGAGACGATGCAATATCCGGGTCAAATCAAAGTGACGGTGATACGAGAAACACGCGCAACAGAATTTGCGAAATAATAAAATCTTGCAAAACAACAAAAACAGGACACAACAAAATGTTGTGTCCTGTTTTTCATCATCCAAGTCTTCAATCTCTTTTTATAGTGCGTCCCCAGAAAACCGGCGTAACACCAACCAAAATAATCCCAAGCAAAATCGCAGTAATCAACACGGCATGCGGCGCGCCATGGATTCCGCCCAACCATTCGGCAACTGCGCCGCTTCCCAGCGCGCCGAGCGACGGCAGACCGATCAACGTCACGGTATAGTAACTCATCACGCGGCCGCGCATTT
>DATCTP010000223.1:0-3411 GCA_036567885.1 Anaerolineales bacterium
GCCTACATTCAGGATCGCATTTCCGAGTCTTACCAGATTCCGCCCTTGGCTGCTTTGATCACTCAACGCGCTCGCGAGCTGGATCTCGGCGCGTCTTGGGCGTGACTTACGCTACCCCCATTTTTTGAGATGATACATTTCAACTAAGTTTCTCAATAATTGCTCAATAAAATTACCGAACTTAATGTTAAGCCCTTGCAGAATTCCACCAACAACTCTGTATCGAATGGGAACAAAGTGAACTTTTTCTCTGTGCTTCTCTGCCATCTTTCGAATATTCTCAGCAGACATACTATCTTCCAACATTTGAAGCACAGTTTTTCGGATAGTTTGTTTTACTTGATCACTCATTTACAAGCCCCTTTTCAATTCTATAGCGTTGTCGAACAGCATCCAAATTTACCATTTCACCGTTTTCTTTTAAGAACCAATGCTCCCACCCATTACATGGTGAGCCATTCATATAATGACTACCAGCTTGATGTATGCTACCATCAAAGCCATCTATAGTTCGAAGACGAGCATCAGGTTTTATGGTCGCTGTTCGAGATTTGTCTTTTGAAAAAAACAACTTTTGTCCAGCTTGCAAGTAACCATTTTCTAAAAGCACAGAAAATTCAACCTTTGGAGCCGATTTGCTTTTGCTCCTTACGTCGAATGTCTCCTTATCAAACAATTCTGGTTGAATCGCATCTATTCTTTTTTGTGCAACTTTTATATAATCGGTCTCACGTTCAATGCCAATCCAATTTCTGTGTAATCTTTTTGCAACAGCGCCAGTTGTACCGCTTCCAAAAAAGGGATCAAGCACCACATCGTTCGGATTACTAGAAGATAGAATTACCCTATAAAGCAAAGGCTCAGGCTTTTGAGTTGAATGCGCCTTCTGCCCGTTTTCATCTTTCACGCGTTCTGAGCCTGTGGCTAAAGACAGTAACCACCAATCAGAACGCATTTGCTTTTCTTCGTTTAATCCTTTCATTGCTTGATGATTAAAAGTATATCTAGCACCTTTGCCAGTACTTGCCCAAATTAAGGTCTCATGCGCATTCGTAAATCTCACCCCGCGAAAATTTGGCATCGGATTTGTTTTAACCCAAATCACATCGTTCAAAAACCAATATCCTAAATCTTGCATAATTGTACCAACGCGGAAAATATTATGATAAGAACCAATTACCCATATTGTTCCTGTAGGCTTTAATACTCGTTTGCAAGCTCCTAACCATTTACGTGTGAAATCATCATAAGACTCAAAAGAGTCAAACTTATCCCATTGATCATCAACTGCATCAACCTTGGTCATATTTGGGCGATGCAATTCATTTTGAAGTTGTAAGTTATATGGAGGATCAGCAAATATCAAATCAATCGATTTTTCAGGCAAACCATTTAATATCTCGACACAATCCCCTGAAAGAATTTGGTTTAGGGGCAATTTTATTGTAGACATAAATTTTTCTCAACCTATACCGGTGGATTATCCAGCCGCACACCGTGACCGCGCACGGTGTCAATGAATTGATGTTTTGAATCCAACTCTGCAATCCGATCACGCAAGCGGCGGATGAGCGCATCGACGGCTTGATCAGAAACGCCCGCGGCTTGATCTTCGCCCCACACGGTCTCGACCAAATCGGGACGCGAAATCACCTGTCCCTGGTTTTCATAAAGCAACCACAATAACTTGAATTGCTGTGCCGAAAGCGGCGGGACGAGTTGTTTTTGGTTCACCCACACACTGCGCGATTTATGTTCCATCATCAGGCGTCCAGAATGGCTCGCGCCTTCAGTCAATGGCATGGTGGCATCTGAAGTAAAGAATAAAAATTCCTGAACAAAACTGACTTGCAATCTATCCCCATCCGTCAACATCATCGGCGAAGTCAAAGCGGTCCCGTTCAAATGCGTGCCGTTCTTACTACCCAAGTCTTCGACCATGATGCCTTCATCGGTCGGCGTGAGGCGCGCATGGAAACGCGAGACCTGCCGGTCGGCGATGACCACGTCACAGGTGGATTCACGTCCAAGCACAATCGTGCGGCTCAACGGCCAGCGCTGACCTTTGAGCGGTCCTTCATCCGCGACGAGCATGGGAAATTCTTCCGTGTGACGATTCATAAGCCCTCAGTTTTTTTGGAAAAACAGGTTTTGGAACAAAGACGTTTATAATATAGCATAAATTTTGGTTCTGTGCAGAATCAACGCCGAATTGAATGCACAGTTGCTGCAAAGGAGAAGTGTGCCCCTTTCGCTAAACGAAGGAGAGGTGTTGCATGGCCGCTATAAGGTCCGCGAACGAATCGGACAAGGCGGCGCTGGTTCCATTTATCTGGCCGACGATCTGCGGCTCGAAGGACGCCAGTGTGCGCTCAAGGAAGTCGAGTATGACCGTGCCCTCTCAGAGAATCTTTTGGAAGAAGCCCGCCAGCAGTTTTTGCGCGAGGCTACCATTCTCGCGCGTCTCGATCATCCCAACCTGCCAAAAGTCTCGGATTTCTTTTCCAACGGACCGCGCGATTATCTCGTGATGGATTACGTCCCCGGAAAGGATTTGCGGACGATGGTAATGGATGCGCGCCGCGAAAAAAGATTTCTTCCGGAACGCGAAGTACTGGGCTGGGCGCATCAACTTGCCGATGCACTCGATTACCTTCACACGCAACAGCCCGCCATCGTTCATCGCGATATCAAGCCGAGCAACCTTAAGATCACGCCGTCCGGTTTGCTCAAGCTGGTGGACTTTGGACTGGTCAAGATTATGGCTCCGGAGGAAGTCACCATCACGATCATTCAGGGACAAGGCACGGCGCTTTACACACCCATCGAACAATACGCCACTGACGATTCCCATACCGACGCGCGCGCCGATATTTACGCCTTTGGTTCGACTCTTTATCATTTGCTTACGAACGAACCGCCAGTGGATGCGCGTAAACGCTTCCTCCAGCCCTCCAGCCTGAGGCCGCCTCGAGAGTTCAATCCGTCTTTGAGCGACCGAACCGAACAAGCCATTCTGTGGGCAATGGCATTACATCCCGATGATCGCCCCGCTTCCATCAGCATCTTCAGTGAATATTTGTTTGGTTCAGGAAAAATGCAATCGCATCTGCATTCACCCACCACCGCATTTGATATTCCTCGATTAAATATTTTTGGCGATCTCCCCGACATGATTCTGCTTTGGGTCACGATTGGATTAACGCTGTTGAGTTTGATTGTGACTCTCACGCATTAATCATCGCCGCATTCTTATAATTTAATTCTAGACCAGAGCCAGCCAAGCCCCCATCCAATCAACAATCCTAACAACGTAACACCCAAAATTCCGCTCATGCCATTGGATGCAGCAAAATCGTTGCTTCCGGGCAAACCGAGCGCAAAGTAGTTATAGGTCAACAAGCCGCTTGC
>DATCTP010000224.1:0-4818 GCA_036567885.1 Anaerolineales bacterium
ACTATTACCTGCCTGTGCCGGATACTTTGATCACCATCTCCCCCACCGCCACGCAAGCCGCCACGACCTTCAACACGCAGATGAACCGCTGGGAAACAACCGTGCCGACCTCTTACACTGGAAACATCTTCTTGGGCGGCCTGGCTTTCCAAGTTCCCGCGGGAGGCTTGCCAGGAGGCATCAACCCAGTGACCTGGTCCGGCCAATTCACAAGCGATACAGCGGGTGTCAGCCTGAACTGGCAGTGGGCCGCCGCAGTTTACACCCAGTTCAATGCAGATCTAAACCAAGTGGGTGTCAAGCCGATAGATGGGGACAAGTTGAATTCGTACACGAACTCGGATCACGCCGGAACGCCTGAGAACTACAAGTCTTATGTGACCGGTGGAGCGCGCGGTGGAGGCGGTTCCAATTGGACCGGCGGCTATAGCGGCACGGCTTCGGTGATCCCTGTTGTCGGGCCTGTTGCAGTCCTTCCCGGATTCGCGTTCGTGAACCCATAACCCGGAGAGTAGGGACACGGCTCGCGAAGCACGCAAAGCGCACGCCGTGTCCCTATAAGTTTATCAACGCGGGTTAACAAATCCCCGCTGAATTTTGTTCTTGGCAATCAGGATTTCTCTGGAATGTTGGCTAATTCCTAACACCTCACACAATTCCATCGATACCAAACCCTCATATTCCCATTGGAGGGGGTTGCGGCTATCAACACGATATTGATCAGTATCTTCATCCCCGGGAACAGATATCGCTTTGATCCATCCATTTTCTGCCCATTTTCGTAAAGCGTTGGCTGAGCAGCCAAAAATCTTACCCGCGCTTCCCAGCTTTACATAACGTTCCAGAAAATCGCAAATTGAATCCTGATCATATTGCCACATCCGAACGTTTTTTCCGGGATAACCCCGACACGGTCTAAGAACCCCTGCATTGGCCAGATCAGCCAAGACCTCCAGTTTGCAGTGTAACAAATCCATCGTTGCTTGAACCGATAACAAAGTACGTTCGGCTGCGTTTCGACGATAACGTTCCAATTCATATTTCGGCATCCACACTGCCTGAAATCCGAGAATACCTGGTTGACGAAATGCCCCAATCTGCTGGCAATGAACGGCAGAGAGAATGTCGATCCACTGGATCTGTAAATTATTTGCGAACTTCAAAGCATCGTTGAGTTGTACGATTTCCTCATCCACGAAATAAAAATCCCTGACCGCCAAATGGCCAACAAGATAAGTCACAGCCCTGTCCAAATGACTTCGGCCAAAGAACCATTCGTTTCCGTGAGTTGTTTGGGTACTTTCCTGAGGAACGATCAAACCGCGCTCAATCAAGGCATTGAATGCATCGCGTTTGAGCGCCAGATAATCCAGCGCTTGATTAAAGGTAAGAATTTCCTGTTCCTCCAAACCGGTTCTCGACGGGTCACGGGGATCATGAAAAGACATACAAATTTTCAACTTAGCACCGGTATCCGATAGATAACTTTGCCATTCTTCGATTCCTGGAAGACCTTGCCCTTTCGACTGCACAAATTCCTGAAATTCCTCCCACAACCAAATAAGTTCCCCTTCGCTTTCCAAAAGCCTTTGCAACTTAAGTGGAAACGCTGAGCGCTTTCGAAGTGTTGCCTTGTTATTCATGTTGATCT
The DNA here is from genome assembly GCA_036567885.1 of Anaerolineales bacterium. Lineage (GTDB taxonomy): Bacteria > Chloroflexota > Anaerolineae > Anaerolineales > Villigracilaceae > Fen-1038. The sequence continues at coordinate 1,652 of DATCTP010000224.1, forward strand.
TGTTTCCGATGAGAATTCGTTGCAAGGCGGCGTGCCAATTTTGCGGCCAGTCAAGTAGAATCTCGACTGCCGCAGACATCGTCCGGTGATATGCAAGATTAGACAGCCCTTTCAGTTTGTTTTTCGAGCCTTTCCTCGTGCGTACCTGTCGCCTTGGGGCATCCAAGCGAGGGTTGGTGCGATCATACTCGAGCAGCAAAGCGCCCAATTTCAAAATCGTTGAGAAGAATTGGCGCGCGTCTAGCGATGAGAAGGGAAAGACCTCGCCCTTCAGCGCCAAGGGATCATTGTCATGGATCGCCTTGGAGACGAAATCGATGAACATAACACTGGCCAAATCATGATCGTCGATAGCGATGACATCCATATCTGTGACCAGTGTATGGCAATTCATGCACCTACTCTCATTGGATAACCGCGCTCCGCATACACTGCATCTATCGAGCAACAACACGCGATGTTTTTCGCAGGCAGTCACTGGACGTATGAGCCACCGCAACAACGATGTCTGCGTTTCTGCATAACAATACGGACAGATACGCAGCGATTTACCATCTGTAAGAAAGGAGTCGCTGTCTTTCTCATCCCACCAGTCCAACCCAATGATTTGCGGCGCAAAGCGATGAACGGTCATCGCCTTGACCTGACCCATAGGGATTCCAAGAAAATCTGCAATCTGCATCAGGGATCCTGAATTGGTCACATAATTCAAGCCGATCCTCCAGGGAAGATCGAAGAGGTAAGCCCAATCAGTTTGCTCGAGATGATTTGCTCGCCCGAAACGTTCAAAGTAACCCTGCAGAGTTTCGCATTCGACGATCATCGGCTTTGCCAGCATCGACGCATCCGGAATGCCGGAAGCGCCTGGTTGACTTCTTTGGTGTTCCAGCAAAAGCAAGTTGATCAGCGTGTGTGCCACTTCAAAAGGAATGCCGATCTTTCCAATTTTCCACTCACGCTGGGTGGCCGGCCACAAGGCCGGGATGCAGCCTCTTTCTACGCACTGCAGCAATTTCGCTTCAACCTTTCTAGAAAGCCCAAGCGTTCTCACTGCATCCAGCGGAAGGAACCCGCAATCTTGGTTGGTGCCTGCATAGCTGGATGCAAGCTGCGTGGCGACCTTTTGAAAAAATTCCTGCGCGGACTTATGATTGATCGAATAGGTGTCATCGTTCTTGCATTGTTGGATGGAAAGCTCGCCCAGTTCCACAAGTTCGCGTACGGTTTGCGAATCAAGGCCGAGCCAATAAGCAGTCTCTGTTACGCTCCATCCTGCCTGCCACTTTTCCCTTAAGGTCCTAACCATGTCTCGATTTAAGAAGCTGGGGACCTGGCTACGTAGTAGCTCTTGTCGCATTCTGATGGGAAGGCGATCCAGATCAGTTGTATCAATGCCCAATGCGGAAAAAGCCTCGTCGGGCGATACTGAACCAGTCTGTTCGGAAAACCATTGTTCATTTCCAAGCACAGACAGAATAAAGCCTGGAATGGGGATGTTCCTTTCGAGAGAATAATTCACAATCTCTTGCATGATGAAGCTGGACTCTGGAATATTCTTCGCTAGATGCGACAATCGCAGCCAAATTCGCGCCAGGTTTCTCTCAAATTTTGGGGATGGTCCTGAGTTGCCATAAGCATCAAGGAAGTCAAACAGGCCATGTGGCCAGTTCAGCAGGCTTGCGAACGCAGCGCGATGCAGCAGATAGTTATGAAGTGCGCTTGTATACGGCGAGGTTGCATTGATCAAAACATGGGAAGATGGCGGAAAGTTCCTCCATGGATCCTCCAATACCGACAGGCTATGATATAGAGCTTCGGTGAAATGGTATGCCAAAGCTGAACAGAGTTTTGGATGTCCATAGCTTTCGGTGACAACTGCCTCGCCAGATAAGCCAAACCAATATTCGCTTGTCATCTGGCAAATGATTCCGTCGTTATCATTCTCCACGGAAACAATCTCAGCGTCGCACAGATTTGTCCCGCACTTGCGGCAATGCCGATCCAATACTTCTTGAACAGAAATATGTTTTCTGCAGTGCGGGCAAACATCAAGCAACAAACAATGGTGCTCGGTGCAAATACTGAGCACCATTGGTATCCAATTCAAACGATGATAAGGAGATGCTCGGAGACAAATGGGACAATATCTCGCCGAGAAGGATGAAGTCAAATGAGGCTGCCTCTTCCGCGGCATCCAAGCCCGCCTCGGATTCCCATCCAGCCAATCCATATTGGTTGACAGATCGCCTGATGTTGCCAAGAGGCTGGCGAAGTGCTGGTTCGATGCATCCAATAAGGCCTCCGGCTCTATGCCGAGATATTCACTCCAGCGGCAAATTGTCTTATAGTCTTGTGGATAACAAACCTCGGTATATCGGCGCGCTCCCTCCATGCCGGCCTGCTCATCCAGTAAGAGCTCAAAGATATCCCTTGCGTTGTAATAGTTCAATCTTGCGACCCGCAGCACCAACGAAATGATGGATTCTTTTGCCAAGAGCCTTGCTCTACAGAGAAGAAGCTTCGCGTTGTTGTTGGTCACGCCTTACCTCGCCAGGAAGGGGAGTGGTACGCCGGCAATTTTCCAAGGAACGGGTTCTGCAAACCACGCCGAGCCTTGGCCATTTGGCCGTCAAAAACCTCGGCCAGCAGATTGATGTCCAGAGATTCCTGGCCTCGGTCTAAAGCCATCAATGTAGATTCGCGAACCAGCCGCATAAGATAACCCATCAGTCCATCGGTTGCAATGAATATCCGCCACGCCATCTCTTCCTTATACAGATTTGAGGGATCGCGGATAGGTAATATCGTTTCAACCTTTTCGAGCAAGGTGCGAAATTCCTTCACGGTTTCTGGCCGGCTGTCATCCCAGGTAAATGGCTCTAACACTACGGGGTCGCCAAACAGCCGTGCCAGTTGAGGGTTGCTGTCTACCACTTGCTCTGCCTCTCCTTGCAAGCCACAGAGAACGCAGGCTAGATGCCCCAGTTTAATTAGATTTTTGATTGCGTCGCTGACAGTTTGCAGTACCCTTTTGTTCTCGCGGTCGACAACGTGCTGCAGTTCATCAATCAAAGCCATTTGCGATTCGCACTGTTTGATCAATTCTTCCGCCCTCATCATGCGAGTTCTGATCGTGCCGCTGGCATAGCGTGGATCTCCCAAACCCT
>DATCTP010000225.1:0-8891 GCA_036567885.1 Anaerolineales bacterium
GTGCGCTTTAGGTTTTGCACCGTGCCGAAATCAACCGATGGACTCAAGTCGAGCAAAAACCAAGCCGTAACTTCGCGGTCCTCCATATATTGCCGAACATACGGCGTGTTCATGCGCGCCGTGACATTCCAGTCCATGTAGCGAATATCATCTTCGGGTTGGTATTCGCGCAGGTCGGCAAAGTCCACGCCGTAGCCGTAGAAGAGACTGCGGTAATCGCCTTGAAGCAAGCCGTCCAATTTGCGGATGACCTGCCAATCGAGGCGCTGGAGGATTCGTTCAGGCGTCGACGCGGCGGTTGACATGTTCATGCAAAGGCACAACCGGAATCGGAATGCGATCAAAGATTTTTTTCAAGATATCGTCCGCGCTTACATTATCGGAGAGCGCTTCGTAGGAAAGCACCATGCGATGCCGCATCACATCCGGCGCCATATCCAGAACATCCTGAGGAAGCGCATAGTCGCGTCCGCGCACAAAAGCCAATGCGCGCGCGGTGAGAATCAAATTGATGGAAGCGCGCGGGCTTGCGCCAAACATGATGTAGGGCTCCAGTTCCTTCAAGCCAATGTCTTGCGGCTTGCGCGTGGCGGTTACCATCCGCACCGCGTACTCGATCAACGCAGGATCGACAAATACGCGATCCGCTTCTTTTTGGAGTCCAAGCAATTGATCGATGGTCAAAACTTTTTGCACTGTTTGTAATGCGCTGGTCATGCGTTCGACGATCACGAATTCTTCGGTCGCATTGGGATAATCCACCAAGACCTTCAGCATAAAACGGTCCACCTGCGCTTCAGGCAACGCGTACGTGCCTTCGGTCTCGATGGGATTTTGAGTTGCTAAAACTAAAAAAGGATTCGGGACTTTGAATGTCTCGTGTCCAATCGTGACCTGATGTTCCTGCATGACTTCGAGCAACGCGCTTTGTACTTTGGCGGGTGCGCGGTTGATTTCATCCGCAAGCAAGAGATTCGTAAAGACCGGTCCGAGCGAGGTGTTGAATTCGCCCGTTTTCTGATTATAGATACGCGTGCCGATCAAATCGGCGGGGACAAGATCAGGCGTGAATTGAATGCGTTTGAACTCGCCGCCGATTGCATCTGCCAATGTTTTGATGGCCATGGTCTTTGCCAGCCCGGGGACGCCTTCCACCAAAATATGTCCGCGTGCCAGCAATGCCACCACCATCCGCTCCAATAAATGATCTTGCCCGACAATAATTTTCTTTACTTCATATAACACGCGCTCCATCGGTGTGTGATCCGATTCTATTTTTTGATCCATCATTTTTTCCTTTCTTAACGAGTGTTTTGAAATTCGTTTTAGCCACAGATGAACGCAGATGAAAAGGATTTTTTACTGAACTGCGAGATTTTCATTAAGCCATCGGCGTTTATCTGTGTTTACCTGCGGCATTTTTTAAGAAATACTTTCTTTGCGGTTAATTAATCTGGAGGCAGTCCAGCGGCGCCCGCCGCGGTGTTGATCGGAATTGCAAAGCCGATGCCCACAAAAAAATTTTGGTCGGTTGGGTTCACGAGGCCTTCGACGATTCCAATCACCTCGCCATAGCGATTAAGCAGCGGTCCGCCGGAGTTTCCGGGATTGACCGCCGCGTCGATTTGAATCAGACCTTGGAGTTTTATGTCCGTTCCGACCGGTTGAAATGAACGATCGAAGCCGGAGATGACGCCTGCGCTCATCGAACTGTACAAGCCATACGGATTGCCAACTACATAGGCTTCATCGCCGATACGCATGGCGTTCGGATTCCCCAAAACGGCTGGTACAAGTAATCCGGGCAACTGATCCGGATGCACAACTGCGATATCATTCTGGGGTTGCTTAGTTGTGATCTGACCGGTTGATTTTGTCCCATCGGCGAAGATTAGTTGAATGCTGGATGAGTTGGCGACCACATGCAACGCGGTCAGGATATCGCCGCTATTGTCAACCACAACTCCGGTGCCCAAACCGTCTTCCGCATTTCCATTCGAGTCTGTGGTTTTGATTTGGATGAGAACCAGGGAAGGCTGGATGATTTGAAACACTTGCTCGGAAAAAGCCGGCGGCGGCGTGGCGGACGCGAGCGCTTGAGCAACCGTGGTGCTTACTTCATTTTGCGTCAAGGGATGCGGAGCGGGGAAAAGAACGTTGTAGAGAATGAGCGCCGCCAGCGCGGCCAGCGCACCGGAAGCAAATGGCGCCGATCTTCGTATCCCGGTTCGGAGACGCTGCCAGCGCTTTCGCCAAACTTCCGAACGTGAAACGGATGATTCAGTCATTGACTCTTTCGCTCACCTCTAAGAAATAGCAAATTCAATTCATTTGAAATGATGCTTCATCAAATGATTGAAGATGCCGCCCAATGAATCTCATGATCAACGGCTGTGATTATAGAACTTTTTTCTGAATCGAAAATGAGTTAATTGTGTAGGAATTGCGCCGTCACCGCGTGTCTATTGTGTTGTTTCGACTTTTTCAACCACGACAGTTGCTTCCGTTAATAGCGCCGCGATCGCGCCGATGGCGGCCAACTGCGGAACGATCAACGCGCCAACCACCCCGAACGTCATCGGGATTTCCAGTATCGTTTTGCCGTCTTTATCTTTGATGATGACGCGGCGGATATTCCCTTCATGGATCAATTTCTTGATGCGGGACAACAACTCCTCGCCGTTGACGCGGAATTCTTCCGTGCGGAACTTTTCTTCAGACATGGGTTTCTCCTTTTCGAATGTTCGTAATCCATGTGATGCGATCCGGAAAAAGTAATAGGTAACCTAGCACCAGCATGATGCAATAGATCAAAAGAAACTTTAGATAACCCGATCCGGCAAACCCGATAATGGCAATCAAAGAGACGATCAGTGGAAGAATGGATAATAAACCTGTCTCGATGCTCTTCCTCGACGCTAAAACACGGATAAGGCAAATGATGGGGACGAGTAAAATTACCAAGTCATGATAATGGGCATAAGGAACCAGCAGGATGGAAAATAGAGCCAGAAGTCCAATGTGCTTTTCCGAAATTTCTTTGATTTTATACCAAACAATGCAGAAGCCGATAATTCCTGCAACATAACATCCCCAGATCAAATTTCTTACAAACGTTATGTCAATCACTTTGAAGTTGCGCCGGATCATGCCGGAGATGGTGGGCATATCCAAGGTATGAGGTTGTACCCAGATCGTGCTTTCGATAAATTTAAGACTGTTGATAAAACTAATCATCCCTTCGGTTTTGATCAGCGCCCAACTGATAATTACCAAAATCGCGCCGCCCAATACAAATCCCCAAAACACTTTTCTTTGTTTGAAGAAGAATGGGACTGCTAAAAATATCGCGGTCTGCGGACGGACTGTAGTCAGACTTAATCCCAAACCGGCGATAAAAGGCCTTTCTGAAAATAACCCCCACAGCCAAATTGCCAACCCAAGCAATAAGATCGCATCGTCCTGACCGTTCATGAACGCCGAGAAACTGGGAAAGAAAAAAAATATTCCTGCAACTAGAACGGCGATTTCTTCTTTTCTAAAATCTCCTTTATGGATGGCTTCGACCAAAAGATAAGAATTGAGCGCATTAAGAAAGAGTAAAACGATTGCCCAGCGGATAAAAGAGTTGACATAATTGGAATCCACAATCAAAGCCGCGAGAGCCGCGATGAAAGGAACGTGTGTATAAAATTCAGGAACAACTTGGAATCCCACGACTCCTTCTTCGATGTTTGCCTGGTTCTGTATGTTATATATATTTTCAAAGCCCTGAATTTGTGCGATTCTTCCGATGGAATAAAAACCAATAAAATCCGATCCTGTTCTTTGCTTGGGGCTGTTGATCATGTTGACCCACAACAAGGCGTAGATCAAAGCTAGCGAGACTAATCCTGCAATGGTCAACAAACGGCGAGGACGGATGGCAGTCATAATTCCCTGAATCTTATTTATATACTGCAAACCACAGATCGTCCAAAAAGGGCCATTCGTCAGATTGATCGGCTTTCTCTTTCCAGTGATTCTTTCCGCTCCACGATTCGATTCTGATCTCATAGACCGATGTGCGTTTAAGTTCCTTATCCGTGGCGGGACGATAGTCCACACCGAGCTGCATTTCTCTAAAATATTTTTCGATCAATTGATGAAGAACTCTGCGCTTCTCTTCGCGATCCTCGATGATGTGTGCCGTTCCGAAAACCAGCACGCTTCGGTATTGGAGCGAAAATTCCAATGCCACATTTGACGGAAGCATTTTGCCGAGTTCGCTGACTTCCACGCAGACGCGTGGATTCCGCTCGAGGTTGGCGCGGACGCGGCCGGTAATATTCGAGTGGAAGATTAAGCGGGCGTTGGCTTCATCGTAGAAATAGATCGAAGGGGTGATGAACGGCTGATCGTCCCAAAGGGAAGCGATGTGCGCAATTTGTCCGTGATAGAGATATTCCCGAATCCAGTCTTCGTTGACTTTATATTTTGGCAAGCGCTGATGTGCGGTCGGCTTTTGTTTCGTCAGGCTGTAATCGCGTGGCATAAAAACGATTCCTATCGGTCATCCACCAGCAAGTGCTTATACCAGAACCATAGGAGACCAGCGCCGGTTGCAAAAGAAATCGTGATGATTATCCAGCTCAACAATGTAACCTCCCCCAGAGCGAACAAAATAAAATAAATCGCCGCCGCGGAGGTCAGTGCGCCGAGCAAAGCCACTTCGAGAGCGATGAGATTTGCAATGCTAAATGTTTTGTCGGTAGGAGGAATGGTTTGAACGCGCCATTTGAAAGCCGGTTCGGTTTCGGGAAATTTTTTGATGTAGAAATCCTTGATCTGATTCATCGCTTCAATCGATTCGTGCCACGCCGCTCGCAGACGCGCTAACTGCGAAATGGTCAACGCGCCGAGAATGGTCAGCACAAAGAATAGAATCGAAAAGGCGATGGAGACACTTCGCAAATTATCCTTCGCGAATTGGGTGCCGAGGATCGCCGCCACGATGGAGCCGACGGAGACAAAATAAAACGAAGCCACGCGTGAGCGGTCTTCGTTGGCATCGTGCGCCGTGCTGGCGATGTATTGATATTCAGCCATTAAGATTTCGTCAGGGATGATTATTTCAGAATCGGTTCTTAGCCTTGGCATGTTCCCTCCGCTTTGAGAGTTTGAGTAATCACGCTTTGAACACCCATTCGCCTTTGTGCATCACCGGCTCGCGCGAACCGTCTTCTTTGATTCCATCAATGTCCATTTTGGATGAGCCAATCATGAAGTCCACGTGCGTGAGGCTGTTGTTGCCGCCAGCCGCGCTGAACTCTTCATCGGTCAGTTCTTCGCCGCCGGTTAGCGTGAAGCGATAGGCGCGTCCGATGGCGATGTGACACGAGGCGTTCTCATCGAAGAGCGTGTTGTAGAAAAGATTTCCGCGCTTGGCAATCGGCGAACTGGCCGGGACGAGCGCCACTTCACCGAGATGCGATGCGCCTTCATCGGTTTCAATTAACTTTTTTAAAATCGCTTCATTTGATTTTGCATTGACTTTTTTTACGCGCCCGTTTTCAAATGTGATGCTGAAATCTTCGATCAATGAGCCACCATAACTGAGGGGCATCGTGGCGCTGACCGTTCCGTCGGCGCGCATGCGATCCGGCATCGTAAACACTTCCTCGGTTGGCAGGTTGGCAATAAAGTTCACGCCGTTTTCAGCTGGCAGGCGCGCGCTGATCCAGCGGTGACCGCGCGGCAATCCGAGAGTCAGATCAGTGCCGGGCGCGTTGTAATGCAGAGCAACATATTGTTTGGCTTGCAAATATTTTGCGCGCGCGGCTAAATTCTTGATATGTTTTTCCCAGGCCGCAATCGGATCATCTTGATCGACGCGTGTGGTCTCGAAGATGGCTTTCCATAATTTTTTCTCCGCCTTTTCAGATTCGAGTTTTGGAAAAATCTTCGCAGCCCAGGCGGGACTTGAAGCGGCGACTAAACACCAGTTGATCGCGTCGCGGCTGACAGCCATTCCAACGGGTTTGTAGTTTTCGAGATGAGTCTTTTGTAGCCATGCCACGGATTCGGAATCGAAGCCACTCATCAAGTCGGGGTCATCGGCGAGAATGGTGAGCAATGCATCGCCGTGTTCGATCATATCCATCTGCGCTGCGATCTGCCACTTTGGATATTCTCCCAGCGATTCGCGCGATGCGTTTTGCAGTCGGATGCGAAGCAGTTCTTCATCGCTCCAGATCACATCTACATAACGCGCGCCCGCTTCATAGGCAACGCGTGCAACTTCGCGCACCAGCGGCGCGGCGACGATGGAGACGCCGCGCAATCGGCTGTTCGTAATGATGAGCCGTTGTCCCTTTTGTAAATTCAAGCCGACCTTGACGATTACCTCAGCATACTTTCGCAAGAGTTTTTCATGTTTGGATGTCATATTGCCTCGCTGAATAAGTTGATGTAATTGTACAACACGATAGTCTTTTCCGTCGATAAAAAATCCCCGCTCAGAAATGAGCGGGGATTTTTGTCAGGTGAGTTTTAGAGCGGCACCACGTTGGCGGCTTGCGGGCCCTTGGGACCCTGCTCGACTGTGAACTCCACCTTCTGACCCTCCACGAGCTTGCGGAAACCGTCGCTCTGGATGGCTGAATAATGGACGAACACATCAGCGCCACCTTCGCGGGAGAGAAAGCCGTAACCTTTCTCCGCATTGAACCACTTGACCGTTCCGACGATACGTTCGGACATTGCTTTGCCTCCTTCTGGCAAACAGAAAAAATGATGGTGATGTCGCACGTCCATCGAACGGTCTATAACAAACGACCCGCCGAAATGCACTCATGCACTGCGTTTTTCAGCGCGGGTCGTCCTATTCTACTTCCCACGATAACGTACTGGCATCTTGCAACACTGATGATACAAGCAATCTGTTAAACCGTCAAGGAAATTGAGTCTAAATGATGGTGAAAGTAACCAACCTTTTGCTACGAACGTCACAAAGTCTGCAGTGTGTTTAAATCTATCTATTACCCACAACTTGGAGATGAGGCTCGGCAATCAGGGACCAAGTTGCAGCCAAATCTTGCAATCTTTTCCATCCGCGCCAGATAACGAGAATGCCTGGTTCTCCATCGGACTTGCGTCCCAGGAAACCGCCGAGTTGGGCAATCCAACGAATGGCTTGACGGGTAGATGGGATCGTTTTGGGTAACACGGATGTTTTGTGTATTCGCATGTAAAGAGCCTGCCATTCAATTTTAGTCAAGACCGTAGTGCAAGGCAACTGCGGGTCAGTCCGGTTGATATAGGTTAGCCATTGCAAACGCCATGCCACCACACACATCAGTGCAATATAATTTTTCAGACGTGCGGCAGTTTGTAAACGACAATCTTCAATCCGGCAACCTGATTTGAGGATCTTGTGAAAGACTTCAATCTGCCAGCGACAGCAATACCACTCAATGACTTGCTCAGCTTGGTGAAAAGCATTGACGCGTGTGTTGGTAAGTAACAGCCACTCGATCGGGTCTTTAATATGGGCAGGTGAATTTTCTTCACGCACCAAAATGGCTGTGAGTGTGACGGACGGCAACTTCTTTTGTTGTGGACGCCACGGCGGTTGAAATTTCACAGTGCAAAATCGAACGGATACGGTGGCTTGTCGCGCTTCTCTTTTGACATTGCCAACAATATCCACTGTGAGTTCGCCAGCCTTTTTTTGGCTTTCAACCTTCTCCCATAGTTTTTTGCTCTCTTCATCTAATCGCCGATCCGTGTTTGCCCGCACCAATAAGTCAGCCTGCTGCTCTTGTGCCATCACAAACATCTCGTAGATATCGGCTTCACGGTCACACACCGTTACCACTTGTACCCCCTCAGGCTTCAGTCTGATCGTTTGTTGAAAGGCTTCTATCCAGCGGTAACTTTCCTTCTCTTCAATCGGCAGTTTCTGATTCTCTGCCGCGGTGCGTGAAGCCTCGCCGATGGGTCGTTCAAAGAATGCTTGCGTCAAAAAGCCTAATGGCAACCCTTGCGGGGTAACTGCCAACGTCGTGTGCAGGCCAAACCCGCGTTGCTTTTGTTCCTTCTTCCCGATTTCTCCTAGTCCCTCCGTTTGTGGATGATGGCTATAATTCAAAAAGCTCGTATCTTGGATCGCTAACACCTGCGCATGTTCTTTCATGCGCTTCACTGTTCGTCCGCGATGCGCTGCCACAATTTTATCCGGCGTCACTTTCGGGTTATCAAAAAATCGATAAGCTGCTTTCGTATCCATCCAGTCTTCACATGCCTGGTTGATTGGGTCTGTCGGTTGTTGTTCCAAGTCGCTGGCTATCTTTTGACAACGCTTGTTCAAACGTTTATCCTTTAGTTTGACTTTTGAAAATTCTTCCTTCGCCCAAAGTACCCCGAAGGAGTATGAAATATCGCCGCTTTTCTGCTCGTTTGCCAATTTTCAATGTACTCCTGTTTTTGTTCTTTCTCCGTAGTCTACCCCGCTTTTACTCATATTGTGGGTAATAGACAGGTGTTTAAATACTTGTAGACCTCAAGATATCTGCATCCACGTTTTTTCTTGACAGTCCGCGCCCATCGCTTATAATCATGTCCAGAAGCTCGCGCGAAGACAAGTAGTCAGGAAACTGTTCAGAAAGCCGCCGGTTGTGCGAGACGGCCAGCGTAATGATGAAATCCACTTCGCCTTTGCCCTCGCAGGAACGAAATTGGTTGTAAGAGGGACGGGAATTGCCCGTTATAGCAAAGATTCAAGATTATTGCCGTGAGTGACCTCACCCAGGCCCTCTCCTGAAAGGAGAGGGGGTAATAATGAAAGCAGGTGGCACCACGAGACGCCCCTCGTCCTGCAAACGGATTGGGGCGTATTCTATTTCGGAGGT
>DATCTP010000226.1:0-5322 GCA_036567885.1 Anaerolineales bacterium
ATAACCGATCATCACCATCTGGGCATGGTTGCATGAATCAAGATGTTGACGATAAACCGGTAACTTAAAGAGATCATCCAGAATGGAAGACGCCTCCTGCAAATCTTCGATGGTTTCAAAGAGTGGAACGATTTGCAGACCCTGGTTGCAACCCGTCCAGCGGGCGATCAGGAGCACGCTCAAAACATCGGAAGCAAAGCGGCACATCGAGATCACAACCGGACCCAGCAATTCATTTCCATACGTATTGCGTACGCGCTCAATCAGTTGGAACAATGCCCACGTTTCAGAAGTCGCCGAAGTGACTCCCGGATGCGTCGAAAGATCGGGCAACGGTGAAGAAAGCAATCGTATCAGAAGCGCCTGTCGTTCGCGTTCCGGCATGGATGCAAAATCAGGAACGATATTGAGTCCGCGCAGGATTTCCCCAAGCGCGGCATTGAAGCGGGTCGATTCTTCGCGAATATCCAGCCGCATCGAATGCAGACCGAAAATATTCAATTGAACGCGCACTTTTTGGATTTCATCTTTTGCGAGAGAAGGCGGCAGACAAGCGGCAATCGTTTCCACCGGTTTGAGCAAATGGTCCAAAGTGATCTGCGCCTGATACGGTTCGCTTTGAAGCAGATGTGCGGTCATATCATCCTTCGAGGCATCCTCAAGGTCAGCCGATAACAGCGAAAGCACCAGACGATAGGGTTCAGCGGAATAACGATCTTCGATGTACGCCACGTGCGATGGAAGCGGGCGGCGCGACTCAATCCATTCCATCAGTTCGGGCGGGGGCGGCCAGCGGCTTTGGCTCAGGCTAAGGCGGCGCGCCAGATCGGTCAACGTGCGGCGGTGTTTCTCAACGGCGAGTCCGCGATGAAGGCGGAGAGTTTCAGCAGTCACTTCATGCGTTACATTGGGATTCCCATCGCGGTCGCCGCCCATCCACGAGGAAAGCCGAAGCCAGTTTAACGGCGCCTTGACGGTGGGATAGTTCGAAGCAAGCGCCTGAACAAGATCATCGTAAAGCGCGGGCACGGTATCCCAAAAAACCGATTCGACAAAATAAAGTCCGGTGCGAACTTCATCGGTCACAGCCGGACGCGCCGTGCGGTGACGGTCGGTCAGCCAAAGCGCTGTAATATCCGCACGAATTTCGGCGCGGATTTTTTCAAGCCGATGTGAAGAATGCTGTTCGCCGGAAAGTTCATCGAGCAAGCGCGCCAGCCGTTGAAGTTTTGTAATCACCGTTCGACGGCGCGCTTCGGTTGGATGCGCGGTCAGCACCAACTCAATCGAAAGCCGGTCAAGCAAATCTTGTATTTGATCGGGGGATACATTCTGTTCCTTCAGCGAAAGGATGGCGGCGCCAATGGATTCATCCAGCGGTTCAGGATAAAGAGATTTTTCGCGCTGGCGCAATTGACCCACGCGATGATTTTCTTCCGCAAGATTGACCAAATCAAAATACGTGGTGAACGCGGCGGAAACAGCGCGCGCCGAATCAATGTCCAACGCATCCACCTCTGCCTCCAACTGACGCGCCGCATCGGTATTTCCGCTCCGGCGTTCTTTCGCCGCGATACGAATACGTTCCTCGATAGCAAAGAGTTCCGGCGACTCCAGGTCACAGATCACATCCCCAAGAATGTCGCCTAACCAATGAATGGCGGCAGAGAGTTCCATATATTATTGGAGCATCAAGCGCGCCGCGCGTCTGCCGATCTCCACCGCAAAATTCGTGCCGCGATCCCACGGATAGACCTGGCTCATCGAAGCAAAATACAATCCTTCAATCGGCGTTTCGATGGGCGGGATATTCTTCGAATGATTCACAAGCGGAACCGGCTGGGCATAATTCGTCTTGAATACCCAAACCTTTTTGATCCAATCCTTATTGAACGCCGGGTTGAATTTTTTGAATGCAGGCATGAATCGCTCCAGCAACTGTTCGTCGCTCATCGAAAAATATTCGTGACCATCCTCGAGATAATCACCGGCATATACAATGCGGTCGCCGCCAAAATTTTCAGGCGAAACAAAATTCGTATGTTCCACCAATGCCAAAAACGGATAGCCTTCTTCTTTTGGCAAGTTGAACCAATAATAACCTTGCTCCGAAAGCTGATGGCTGAGCGATAGCACCATCACCACCGCGCCCATGGATTTCAAATTCAATAAGCCGCGCAAATAATCTTCAGGCAAGTCGGGGCACATCTTTGCCATCAGATTCGGCGAGGTAGTGACCAGCACCTTATCGAAGGATTCGACTTGCCCCGCCGCAACCAGCAGACCCTGATCCGGTCCCCGTTTAATGAACTTGACGCGCGTTCCCATCCGAATCTCAACGCCCATCGCGCGCAGTCGTTCGGCAAATTTATCGGCGAATCTTTGAAAGCCGCCTTGGAATGTTCCCAGCCGTGTGGTGCGCGCTTTGATACGCGCCCACATCCATGCCATGTTGACATCTTGATAATACGGTCCAAACTTTCCGATCAACAACGGCTTCCACATTTTTTCATAAACATTTTTTCCCGCCCATTTCATCATCCAAGAGTCAGCCGTATCTTTTTCGAGTGAATGCCAGTCGTTCGTTAAACGGAGAAATAATCCAACGAAGCCAAAACGAATTTTATCGAAACCAAATCCAAGTCCCGGAAAAAGAAGCGCCTTGAGGATCGAGTCGAACGGATACCATTTTTCGTTGTAAAGCAACACGGTATAGGGCCGCGGAAAAAGAACTTGATCATCCCAGCCCAATTCGCGGATCAAGTTGAGCATCGGTTTATCGGTCTGAAACCAGTGATGATAGAACTTCTCGACCGACCAATCCCAATGCGGCTCTTTGAATCCGCTTGCCAGCCCGCCGACAAAATCTGCCGATTCAAAAATGGTGACTTCGTGCCCCGCTTTTCTTAAATCCCATGCGGCCGCCATGCCGCCAAACCCCGCGCCGATGATCGCTATTTTCATTCCATCCATATCCTTTGTAGGGGCACAGCGGCGCTGTGCCCCTACGTATTAATCTCTGCTTCTGTACGGAGCGAATCGCTCCAATGAATTCCTTCGCGCGTCAGGTAATAGGCGCCCAATAATGTGATCGGCAGCCAAAGCGCGACATGCAAAACGAGCGTATATCCCGCGGCGGTCGCCTGATCGACTCCATACGCCGTCAGCACCGCAATGCCCGGCGCGTCGAACGTGCCGATGTAACCCGGCGCGGATGGAATCGTTGTCGCCAGATTCACAATGCCATTCATCAACATCAATGCAAAGAACGAAACATTGAAATTGAAGGCGTGCATTACCAGCCAGTATTTGCCGGTTTCAAGCAGCCAAATGACCAGAGAGGTGACAAACACCATCAGAATATCCAACGGTGAGCGCAATGACGCCAAGCCATCCAGAAATTTATGCATCAACCCGCTGGTTTGTTGGCGAAGGCGTTCGGGCAGAATTCGGTCAATGAACCATCCGCCGATTTTGATCGTGATCTGAGGGAACATCGCCGCCAGCAAAAAAAGAATCAACGCGCCGAAAAAAAATCCGGTGCCGATCACGGCCACTTGTTGGATGTTGCCGACAAAACCCGATTGCCCGGTCAGCTTGGCGAGTTCGGGCAAATTGACGAAGACAAATCCCAGCATCACCACGCCATCGAAGATGCGTTCCACAATGATGGTCGCTAACGAAGCGGAAATGGATACATCTTCTTTTCGCTTCAAAACCACCGCGCGCAGCACTTCACCAGCGCGTGCCGGGTAGATATTGTTGCCCATATAACCAATGGCTACGATGGGAAACATTCGTTGGGTCGGTATCTGTTTGACCGGTCTCAACAGATAATGCCATCGCCATGCCCGCGCCCACACAGCGACAAAATAAACCGCAATGCCGGGAATCAGCCACCAATAGTCCGCAGTCTGCACTGCATTCCAGAATTGATTTATTTGCAAGCCGCGTAATGCCAGCCAAATAAAAAGGACACTGATTAGAACTCCGAGCCAAAATTGCCATTTTTTCATATCGTGATTTTACCAGAGTAAAAACATTGGAAGCCGATAATTCCAAAATGGCGAACGGGTTATAATCTTGGTCGCTTAGGCAGCTATGACAAAAACAATCTATCGTTTCACCCTAATGGTTCTTGCGGCGGGTATGCTTTCTTCATGCATCCCATTCCTTTCAAAAAACAGCCGTCCCAATTTCATCGTCATCATTTCCGACGACCAGAGTCACGACAGCACCCAATTCATGCCGCAAACGCAGGCGTTTATTTTTGATCAGGGCGTCAGGTTTGCGCAGGGATTTGACACCACGCCTCTATGCTGTCCGAGCCGCGCCAGCATTTTCACCGGCATGTATGCCCATAACGACGGTGTCAAAACCAATCAAGACAAACTCAGCGACAACTACCAAACCTTTATTACGGCGCTCCATAACAATGGATATTACACCGGTCTCGTGGGAAAATATCTGAACAGCTGGCTGGGCGAACCGCGGCCCGAATTTGATTCATGGGTTTCATGGCCCGGCAGCGTCGCATCGTACCAGGATCCCAACATCAACGTGAACGGCAAATGGGGCATTCACCCGGGTTACATCACCGACGTCGAGAACGAGTATGTGATGCAATTTTTGGACCAAGCCTCCAAACAAAACAAACCATTCCTGCTGGTTTACGCCGCGCGCGCGCCTCATGCACCGTCCAATCCGTCACCAGACTATAAAAACCTTCTGCAGGATTTGCCTCCGTATCGTCCGCCCAGCTTTAACCAAGCGGATATGACCAACATGCCGAATTCCGTTGCCAGCTTCCATTTGATGTCGGCGCAACAGATCGCCGCGAATGACGATTTCCGCCGCCGACAACTCCTGACGTTGTTCTCGCTGGACAACAATGTCGGAAACATCGTGAGCAAACTTCAACAGATGGGTCAGCTCGACAACACGGCGATCTTTTACATTTCCGATAACGGTTTGCAGTGGGGCGAACATCGCTTATCGGCGGACAAAGCCGCGGAGTTCGAAGAATCGATTCGTGTCCCGTTTGCGATGCGGTATCCTCCGCTGATTTCCAAACCATACATTGAAAATCGTCTCGTCGGCAACATTGATATTGCCCCGACCATCTACGATCTCGCAGGCATTCCGATTCCATCCAATGTGGACGGAATGTCGCTGGTGAAACTGTTCAACGGCGGAACGTGGCGCGATAACATCCTGATCGAGTCGTGGCCCGAACGCGGCTATTGGGCAGGCATACGCACCGATCATTACGTTTACGTCGAAACGGAAGGCGATATGTCGGAGTTCTATAACCTGCAAACC
>DATCTP010000227.1:0-2804 GCA_036567885.1 Anaerolineales bacterium
GAACGCAGTTGGCGGGCTGATTTGCGTCATATGTCCGCCGCAGCATTCGGTTTTGAGCGGATAATCAATTACTTCCGCCCCCAGGCTTTTGAGCAACAAATCAAGCTCAACCGGATATTCATGATCTGACCAGCGGTGGTCGTAATCCGGACGCGGTACCATGCAGCCGAGATACGGCGCCACACGTAAACCCTTCAGCGGCCGGATCACATTCTTCTCAACAACATCCAACCCGATGTCATAAATGATGACATCCAACAGATGGCGAATTTCAAGCGAGCCAGGCACGTAGGATAGATTGCCCGCCGCCAAGGCTTCATTCACCATGCGTCCAAGCTTGGGCTGTTCGCGCATATAGTAATCGGCTTTTGCCAGGTTGAGGTAACAGGCTGAACAGGGTGCAACCACGGTTCGGGTCCCATTGGATTCGTTGGACGCGAGCGCCAGATTGCGCGAGATCAATGCGTAAGCAGGGGTCAGGCTGATGCCAAAATATTCCGTTGCGCCGCAACAGTTCCAGTCATCAATTTCTTTCAGGTTAAGTCCGATGGGTTTGCTAATGGCTTTGAGCGAATCGTAATAGGCTCGCGCGCCCGTTTCCATCGAACAACCGGGATACAAAATGTAATCGTTCATTGCACAGCCTCCAGTTCTTTGGCGCGCTTCAATATGGCTTTGAGCTGTTTGATTTGCTTGATGCGCTTCGGCGCGAGGTTCATGCGCTTTTTGCTTAACATGCCCATTCCCATGGGCAGCATCCCTGGAAGCCGCAATGGAAAGTGCTTGAGATAATGTTGGGATGCCAAGCCAAGCTCAAAACTGCGTCCATACTCTTCGACCATATCCACAAAGGTCTGTGAGAAATCGGGCGCGGTCGAGTCCTGATATAGATGGGCTTCAATCGCCATGCCTTTGAGAGCATACATCACATCGGCGATGTGAACGTTTTGCGGACAGCGGACAACACAGTGATAGCAGGACACGCAAATCCATGGCGTATTGCTTTTGAGTGCATCCTCGCGCATGCCTGCGCGTAGCATGGCGAATAACCTGCGCGGCGTATGATCCATGTCGGCGGCGGAGGGGCAGGAGCCTCCGCAAGTTCCGCATTGGATGCACATCTCGAGGCGGGAAATACCCGCGGTACGGGATGCGACTTCTTCAAGCAAAGTAAGATCTTCAATCTGTTTGGGATTTGGAGCAAGCGTTGATGAAGTTAGCACTGCATCGGTCATAAGACTTCTCCTTCATAGTATGAGTGCCTAATTCCCTCTGGCTTCCGGCAGTTTAGGATATGTCATCTTTAGTATGTGACATATTTCACAAATTTGCTAGATATGAATATCACGGTTTGGTGGTGACGATTATCCTTACCGATCTTCATAAGACAACAGCACTCTCTTCATTCTTTGTTGGTGCGATTATCGAAACGTTGTATAATCCCAAAAACATTAGAAGGAGAGTGATATGAAAGTTAATTTCGCAATGTGGCAAAAAGCCTTGAATATCATCCCTGAAGTTTCAAAAGAAGAATGGGATCAACTCGATTTGGTTTCACGCTGGCTGATTTCCACGCGTGCCGCGGTTCTAATCATGACTTTTTTGTCGGCAGCCCTGGCGGGCATCTTTGCTTTTCGCGATCATGCGTTTCATTTCCTTCCTTGGCTGGCTTTGACTTTTGGTTTGATCATGGCACACGCCAGCAATAACATTTTCAATGACTTCACGGATTTCGTCCGCGGCGTGGACAAGGATAATTATTTCCGCACCATTTACGGCGCCCAACCGATTGCCAGTGGATTAATGACGAAACGCCAGCACCTGACCTATTTCGCGGTAACTGCTTTCCTTGCGCTTCTTGCTGGAATTTATCTGATCGCCATCAACGGCTGGGATTTGACGATTTGGATTTTGCTTGCCCTCGGTGCGTTCTTTGTGTTGTTCTATACCTGGCCTTTGAAATATATCGCTCTCGGCGAAGTAGCGGTGCTGATCGTGTGGGGACCGCTGATGATTGGCGGCGGATATTATGTTTTAGCTCATCAGTGGAATTGGAATGTGGTGATTGCAAGCCTCCCTTATGTTCTGGGAGTCACCACGGTGATCTTCGGGAAACATATTGATAAGAAAAAAATTGATCAGGAGAAAAAGATATTCACCGTTCCAGTATTGATCGGAGAGAAAATTTCGCGTTATACCGTTCTTGCCATGATGATTCTGCCGTATCTCTTTACTGGTTATTTGATCGCCACAAAATTCTTTACACCCATCATGGCGGTTGTTTTGATGGCGATTCCCACATTCTTGCAAACATATCCCGCGTTGTTGAAACCCAAGCCTGAGACGCGTCCCGAGGGTTTCCCGGATGGACAGGGCGGCTGGCCGCTTTACTTTGCGCCGTTGGCTTTCCGCAACAACCGCGCATTCGGGATTTGGTTCATGCTTGGCTTGATCCTGGATGTGGCAATACGGCTTCTTCCTGCCACATCCAATTTCTGGCGATAAATTTTGCGCCTACCAAAATCAGAGCGGATCATCTCCGCTCTGATTTTTTACTTGTGAACTGACTCGAGCAAATGTGTTTCAGATTTATAATCAAGACGAATGTTTTGGAGGTGTAATTGACCGATCTGCTTGAAGCGCAAATTGGCGATCTGCTTCGGACACGCAAACTAAAATTGGCAACTGCGGAATCCTGCACGGGCGGCCTTATTGCCAGCCGCATCACCGATGTGCCTGGTTCGTCCGATTACTTCATAGGCGGAGTTGTGTCTTACGCATATGAAGCGAAGGTCAGCTTGCTT
>DATCTP010000228.1:0-2779 GCA_036567885.1 Anaerolineales bacterium
GCGAAAATTCACGGCAAACCCGCAAAATCCTGGATGGGTGCGCCCATGATTGTACAAGGCGAACCGATCGGCGCGCTGATTGTCCAGGATGTGAACCACGAACGGTCATTCAACAACGAAAACCTGCGGTTTCTAACAACATTGACCAATCAAGTAGCCGGCGTTATTCACAATGTCGGGTTGCTGGAAGAAAGTCGCCGACATACCATCCAGTTGGAAACGGCGGCTCAAATTGCGCGCGATATCAGTGGTTCATTGAACTTGGATGAGTTGCTAAAGAAAGCGGTCAATTTCATCCGGGAACGATTTGACCTTTATCACGCATCCATTTTCTTAATTGATCTGCCCGGTGAGTTTGCAGTGATTCGAGAATCCACTGGCGAGGCTGGTTCGCAGATGAAGCGCGCCGGTCACAAACTTGGCGTTGGTTCCAAATCGGTGGTAGGTTATGTCGCCGGACGAGGCGAACCGTTGGTGGTGAATGACACCGCAAAAGATGCAACGTATTACGCCAATCCGCTTCTGCCGGAAACGCACGCCGAAGCCGCCATTCCGTTCAAAGTCGGCGATAGAATCGTTGGCGTTTTGGATGTCCAAAGTATCCGCGCATACGCCTTCACGGAAGACAACTTGCGCACGCTTCAAATCCTGGCCGACCAACTGGCAATTGCCGTTGTCAATTCCGAACTCTTTGCCGAAACACAGGAACATCTTTCTCAACATCGTCTGCTTCATCACATCACCAGCGCCGCGGCTTCCGGTACAACTCTGGAAGAAGCGCTGGATAGTGCCGTCTCCGGATTGCAAGTAACGCTCGGCGGCGACCGCGTGTCCATTCTCATGCCCGACGCAGAACACAAGTTTCTGGAAGTCAAAGCCTCGGTGGGATATTCTCAGGACGTGGATCAAATACGCGTTCCGATCGGAAGCGGCGTCACGGGTTGGGTTGCTGAACACCGCCGACTCTTGCGCGTCGACAATTCAGCGGAAGACCCGCGTTACATCCAAGCCAGTCCTAACACCCGCTCCGAATTAGCCATTCCCCTGCTGTATCGAAATGAAATCCTTGGCGTACTCAATGTTGAAAGTGAACAGGTCGGTGCATACAATGAAAACGATGAGGAAATGCTTGGAACGTTAGGCGGCAGTCTGGCGGCAATCATTGCCAACGCCAGATTACTCGAACAGGTTCGAAATCAAGCCGAACAAAACCGTTTGATTTATGAGATTACGAGCAAAATTCGCCGCTCGACCGATATGCAAACCATTCTTACGACAACCGCCAGCGAGTTAACAAAGGCGGTCGGAGCGCGATATACGAAAATCGTAATTGGCACGGGCGAAGATAACAAAGATAAATCCTAAAAGGCAAAGTATTATGAACTGGTTCAAGCAAATCACCATTCAACGAACGATCCTTGGGATTGTATTTGGCGGCTTTTTCCCAGTAGGCGCCGTTATCATTGACTTGGTCGTTCGTAAACTGCCTTTTCAGTGGGCGTCCATCAGCCTTGTGTATGCTGGAGACCCAGTGCTTTGGATCGTGCATACGGCGCCGATAGTGATGGGAACGGCATTTTATTTTATAGGGTTACGAGAATCCCAATATAAGGAAGCGCTTCGCCGCTTGGAAGAAGCAAT
Organism: Anaerolineales bacterium; assembly: GCA_036567885.1. GTDB lineage: Bacteria > Chloroflexota > Anaerolineae > Anaerolineales > Villigracilaceae > Fen-1038. The sequence continues at coordinate 1,642 of DATCTP010000228.1, forward strand.
CCAGAAGGCGCAGGTTTTGCAAAACACGCTCGAACAACGCGTCGCTGAACGAAGTTCCGAGCTTCGCGCCACCATTGAAGTTGGGCGAACCGCCACCTCCGTTCTTGACCCGGATGAATTGATCAGCCGCGTAGTCAACCTGATTACCGATCAATTTGGGTTTTATTACACCGCTCTTTTCTTACTTGATTCGGCAAATCGGTGGGCTGAATTGAAAAATGCCACCGGTGAAGCAGGCCGCGTCCTGAAAGAAAACAAGCACCGCCTTGAAGTAGGAGGCAAAAGCATGGTGGGAACGGCTATCAGCACACGTTCGCCTCGCGTCGCGCTGGATGTGGGAACAGAATCAACCCGCTTCGAGAATCCACTGCTGCCTTACACGCGTTCAGAAATCGCCCTTCCACTGATTGTTGGAGATCGGGTGTTAGGAGCGCTGGATGTGCAATCCACTAAAGAGGGCGCTTTCGGTCCACAGGAAATTGACACGTTGCAGAATATGGCGAACCAGGTTTCTATTGCGTTGGAAAACGCGAGTCTCTTTAAGCAAGTCCAGGAAAACCTGGATGAAATCCGATCCATTCAAAGGCAATACACTATGCAAGCGTGGAATCGAGTCGCGGGTTCGGAAGAACTTCGATATGAAGTGGGAGATGGCGAATTTCAAGGAAAAGAAAACGAACTGGAAGTGCCGCTTGCCATGCGAGATGGAGTGATCGGCGAAATCAGATTGGACAGCGAAAATGAATGGTCGCCGGAACAACGCAACTTGATCGAGACCATCGCGGCGCAAGCATCGCTCGCCCTGGAAAATGCCCGGTTGTTGGAAGAAGGCCAATCCACCGCAACGCGCGAGCGGCTGATATCGGAAATCAGCAGCAAAATATGGTCATCCGCCACCCTCGATGGGATATTGTGCACGGCGGTCCAGGAACTGGGCCGTGCATTCGACGCGTCGGATGCGACGATTGAACTAAACATGACGGATAACTCATGAGTCAAACCACGACCAACCCAACCACATTCTCCACTTCCTCCATTTTCAATTACGGAAAGTGGCGCGAGGGATTCTTGCAAGCCATTCTTATTGCCGCATCAATCTTCGGTTTTATTTCACTGGCCGCCAACTTTTTTATCGGAG
>DATCTP010000229.1:0-2989 GCA_036567885.1 Anaerolineales bacterium
GCCGCGAAATGTGACAAAATAATTTCATGCGCATCCTTTTGCCGCGTCGTTTCCCAATCCCAGCGCAGCGTGCGTGCCTTCGGGAACAAGGCTTGCACTTCGGCTTCCACTTTTTCGCTGCCCAGTCCATAGGCGCGGATATTTGCACCATTGCATTCTGGACAGCGCTTTGGCATTTGCCGCTGATAGCCGCAACGATGGCATAATAATTTTTCACTAGATGAAACATGATAGGTCAGCAGCGTATCACAGCGCGGGCATTTGACGACATAACCGCAATCGCGGCAAAAGACATATGTCGCCGTGCCGCGGCGATTCAAAAACAAAATTGCCTGCTCGCCGCGCTTCAATGTGGATGCCAGTGCATCCGTCAATTCGCGGCTGAAGATGCCGCGGTTGCCCGATTTCAATTCTGCGCGCATATCCACAATGTGGATCGGAGGCAGATCCAGTTCTTTGGCAGGAAGAGCGCCTGCACCTTCGGCGGAATCCGTTACCGGCTCCGATGCGATGCGTCGAGTCAATTCCAAGCAGACGCTTTCCCCGGCTTCGGTTTGATACCGTTGAACAATGCTCGGCGTTGCTGATCCGAAAATGCAAATGCATCCGCTGACGCGCGCATAAATTTGCGCGGCACTGACTGCATGATAGAACGGCGGCTCGGATTGATAATATGAATCGTCGTTGCATTCATCGGCGACGATCAAACCGAGATTCGGCAAAGGCGCAAAGAGCGCACTGCGCGGACCGATAATAATTTTTAGTGAACCGTTGCGAGCGCGGCGCCATGTGTCATAGCGTTCGCCCTCGGAAAGTTTGGAATGAAGGAGTCCCACCTGGCCGGGAAAGCGCGCCAGAAAACGTCGGACGATTTGCGGCGTAAGAGAAATTTCGGGAACGAGGATGATGGCTTGTTTCCCGCGTCGAATCGCTTCCTGTGTCGCTCGCAGATAAAGTTCGGTTTTGCCTGAGCCGGTGACGCCGTCCAACAAAAATGGTTGGACGGTTTTTCCTTCCGCAAGTCGCGAAAATGCTCTATCAATTTTTCGCCAAGCATTTTGTTGTTCATCGGTCAATACCAATTCCCTATCCGCTATTCCCTTATCGCTGATTTTCTCCAATGGATCGCGCCAAATTTCTGTCTCACGCAAAAGGATGAGTTCGCGTTCAGCCAATTCCTGCAAGTCCGCAAGATTGCATCCGCTTTCGGCATAAACCCACGAGACATTGATCGCATCCGGTTGTTTGATGAGGAAGCGCAGCGCTTTTTGACGGCGCGTCTGTGTGGCTTCGGTGTTGCCTAGATTTTCCATGACGGCTTCGGCTATTTCCGGCGCGACCGCTAATTGTGCGGTGCGAACAAACTTGGGTCGAACGCTGGCTGGCGGCAAAACCGATTGAGATGATAAAACGCCGCGCTTCACCAAAGCCTGCGCGGTCTTGCGCCAATCCACTTTAGAAAAATGACGATCAATCTGGCGGCCGCGTAGAGAACCTTTATCCTGCAACAGTTTTATTAAACGAGAAGCGGTGATAGATAATTCAATATTCGATATTCGGGAATTGGGAATCGGGAATTGGGAATCGGAGGTTGATTCGCGGATTGAATATAATGTATCCGTTTGCTGATTGAGTCCCGGCGGTAAAAATAATTCGATGATGGCTGCCAGTGGCGAGAGAGTCGACTCCGCCAGCGATTCAGCGAAGGCTATTTGTGATGAAGTAAGAACCGGATCGGGGTCGATCAATTCAATAATTTCTTTTGTTTGTGGAATAGATGGTTGTTCAATGAATCGAAGTACCACACCTTGAACCATCTGCTTTCCAAACGGCGCAAGGACAAGATGCCCAACCCCCACGCGTCCGGCGAGATGTTCGGGGATGGAATAATCAAAAACGCCCGCGATGGACGGGACGTTTACCGCAAGTTGCATAAAGATTGACATATGAAATAAAAAATGCAAAACACAAAACGCGAATAGCGCTTTACGTTTTGCTTTTTAGGATCGCGGCCGCGCCATACCCAACCACACCGCTGTAATCTCCGGTCACATCGCCGGAGGTGGCATGATGCAATATCTTCACTTCATTTGCACCGAGTTCTTTACAAGCCCACATCACCGCTGTCAGCGCGCCGAGACCGCAGGCAAAACCTTTATCGGTCTGTTCCGCTTCGAATGCGCCTATCGGATCAAAGGCTTCGATCTTGGAAAGCATCACATGGTCAAACGCCAGAGCTGTTTCTTGATCGTAGTAATGAGACAAGTCCGTGCTGGCAACGAGGATTGCATTTTTTCCCCTCAAAATTTTTGCAAGCGCTTTACCTAATGCTTGCGAGACGCGCGGTTCCACGGCACGAACCATGATCGGCAATAATTTCCATTGCGATTTCAGTGAGCGTTGCAGGAATGGCAATTCAATTTCAAGCGAATGTTCCGGATCGTTCGAGATGCGCGTCAAGCCAAAACCCAGCGCCGATTTCAACAGCGTATCCAATTCTTGAACGGAAATATCGTCAATGGGAATTGCCCCCAGCGGCGTCGCGTACGCGTCGTACGCGGACGTCAGCAGGGGAGCGCTATGGACGTTATGAAACGGTGAGAGCACGGCGACCAAGTCCGGGGCGCCGCCCTGAGCGTGTCGAAGGGTCTGACCGCGCAGCGCTGCAAACGCGTACCCGGCAACCGGTCCCGAATAACGATGTCCGGCATGCGGCGCAACCACGCCGATAACTTCTCCATGGAGTTCCGGCAATTGTGCGTCATTGAGATATGAATCCACGCTTCGGGCAAGCGCTTTCGGATCACGTTCATACCATTGACCGGCAATCGGGGAAGGACGCACACGGAGGCTTGTACTCACAAAATAATTGTAGCACAAACAGGTGAAGGAAAATAAATCATGATTCCAGTTTAAAAAGCATAAATCGCCGCGCCGCGATTTATGCTTAGAGAGATGCTGTAAGGACTTAGAAGTTCAGGCACGTCTA
>DATCTP010000230.1:0-2003 GCA_036567885.1 Anaerolineales bacterium
CGTTGGAGGAAAAATTAAATCCAAACTTTCCCAAGCAACTCGGTAGAAGAAGTAAGCCAGAGAGGTATTCAATTCCTGAGTTCCCCGCTGAGCGGAACAGTTTATTTGAACATAGTATGTTGAATTTGTATTGCAGCTGGCGCCAGTAAAATAATGAAGATCGAGGGAAAGGTAAGGAACGCCATGGGAATGATCATTTTAATTGGTGCGGAATGCGCTTCTTCCTCAGCACGCTGGCGGCGTTTGATGCGCATTTGGTCCGACTGGATACGCAGCACTTTCGACAAACTAACACCCAAGATCTCACTTTGGATCACGGCGGCAACAAAACTGGTCATCTCGGGGATTCCGACTCGATCCGACATATCTTTTAGCGCTTCGCGGCGCGGCTTACCCAATTGAATTTCGCGAATGGCACGCAACAACGCAATAGACAATTGATTCTCCCACTTCTCACTGACTTTCGACATGGCGGCATCAAAGCCCAGACCGGCTTCCACGCAAATAGTTAGCAGGTCAAGAGCATCCGGCATGGCTTTACGAATATCCTTCTGACGCGCGTTGATTTGGCTTTGCAACAACAACTGCGGAAAGAAAAAACCAATCGCAGTAAATGCCACCACTACAAGAAAAGTCCGAAGCAACGGCCACTTTTCAGGAGAGAGAAGGGCAACAAGAAGCAAACCGCCGCCAAAAATCGCGGCAAACACAAATCGGGAAGCAAGCAGAGTTGCGGCGTCAATGCGCGCCGGATTGCCAGCCAATTCGATTTTTCTCGCCGTATCTTCCAGCGCCTTCTGCGGAGTAAAGCGCACTGAAAATTCGCCCACCCGACGAAGCAGCGGCAAAATAACGCGCTGGCTGAAAGGTTGCTGCATTTCAATTTGTTCGAGGGATGACACCACATCGCCGCGCTGGGTCACCTCGACTAAGCGAGACATGAGCGGATCGTCGTCTTCCCCGCCATTACGCGTTGCCCCGATGCCAGCCAAGATCAAAGCTATCGCACCGCCCAGTACGATCACGATGATGATCACCCAAATCAAAATATTCATCATGTTACACCTCGATATCTGCAATACGCATCATAATGAAATAACCCAAACCGATCAAGATAAAAATAACGGCAACAATGATACCAGCGCAAAGCGGCCCATCATCAAGAACAGATGTGAGATACTTAGGAGAAATAAACCAGATCACCAATGCTAAGAAAATAGGAACCAGAGACAAAACCACGCCTGATGTACGAACCTGCGCGGTCATCACACGGATTTCACCTTTGATCCGAACACGCTCGCGTATCGTAAATGAAATTGTATCCAAAATTTCGGAGAGATTTCCGCCCACTTCGCGCTGAACATTGATCGCGGTGACAACAAAATCGAGGTCCTCGCTGGGAATCCGGCGCAAAAGGTTTTCCAGCGCAGTTTCCATTGGAATACCAATCTGCATTTCCTGAACCACGCGGCGAAACTCATCTGAAATCGGCGAGGGCAATTCCTTGCTTATCGCCTCCATTGCCTGCATCGTAGAATACCCTGCGCGCAAGCCATTCACCATAAGATTGAGCATATCGGAAAGCTGTTCGTTAAATCTGGTTAGACGCGCAGCTTGTTGCCGACGAACATAAAAACCGGGAGCAAAAAAGCCAATAACTGCCCCGATTAAGAACGAGATTGGATTACGGCCGCCCAATAACCAAGCCACGCCACCGACAGAAATGACCGCGATTACGATCAAAGCCACATATTCGCCGGCCTTAAATTTCAAATCTGCGCGCGCTAAATCGCGGCTGATGCCTTCGCCAAAGGAAGTGCGCTCAACCCGTTTAGAAACCCATTCCGTCAGAGCTGTATTTTGAGCCTGACGTTCAGCGGCGGCTTGATCCTCATCCAAATACCGATTGAGGCGCTGCTCAACTAATGCCTGTTCGCTCGAAGATGAAACAATTGCCCCAATAATCAAGAGAACGATCAGGATAATTCCTCCTATAATAATTA
>DATCTP010000231.1:0-5445 GCA_036567885.1 Anaerolineales bacterium
AGGAGATTGCTTCTCGAAGACTCGCAATGACATCATGAAACGGAGGCACGCATGTATATCATCGGAGAGAACATTCACATCATCTCGGAAAAAGTGAAGGAGGCGCTGGCCGCGAAAGACCGCGAATTTTTCATGGATATGGCGGTACGCCAGGTGGAAGCGGGCGCCAAGGCGATTGATATCAACCTCGGTCCGCGCAAGAAGGATTGGGCGGAGGTCTTTCCGTGGATGATCGAAACGGTTGAAACGGTAGTGGATGTGCCGCTTTCGATTGACACCACCAACTTGGACGGCATGGAAGCCGCGCTCAAAACCATCAAGAAGGCTCAACCGATCCTGAATTCAACTTCGGCGGAGCCGGAGCGGCTTGAAAAAGTTCCGTTGTTGGCAAAGAAGTACGGCGCAAAGGTTATCGCCTTGACCATGCGTACGGAAGGCATCCCGGTCGAAGCCGACGCGCGCGTCAACATTGCGGTCGAGAAGCTGATCCCGCGCATGATGGAGATTGACCTTTCGATGGAGAATCTCATCATTGATCCGCTTGTGCTGACCGTCAGCGGATGTCAGCAATATTGCCCGCATCTCATCGAAACGGTTCGGACTCTGCAATACGCGTGGGACCCCGCGCCCAACATCTCGGTCGGGTTGTCGAATGTTTCGAACGCGGTGCCAAACGAGAATCGTCCGCTCATCAACCGCGTCTACTGCGCCATGTTGATGGGCGTCGGCTTGCAGATGATGATTGCCAATCCATTCGACGAGAAACAGAACGAAGTCATCCGCTGGATAGAAACGAAAGATACCGGCAATCCATTGGCGCGCGTCTATAACAAGATTGCAGAACGGACCGGCGCGGGTGAAGAACCACAAATCGAAGACTTTGACCTGTCCGACCTCGAACAGTCCGCGATCTGGAAAACCACGCAGATTCTGTTGAACAAAGTTATCTACGCGGATTCATATTTGATGAATTGACACTGATCGCCCTGAGCGGAAACTGAGCCACAGGCGAAGTGGCAGTCGAAGGGCAATTTGCAAGATGTGCTTTGACTTCAGGCTCGCTATCGTTTGCCCTCCGCTTAGCGCGAAGAAATAGGAGGCGCTTCATGCCCGGATTTACACCTGGTCGCCGCTGGCAACCAGCCTTCTACCCCTTCAAGCGCGAGCCGTTCGGCAGCCGCGTTATGGAAACCGTGGAACGCACGGTCAAAGGTCCGTTGTTTGGATGCCGCATGTGCGGAAATTGCTTATTGCAGGAAACGGCCTTTATCTGCTCAATGGAATGTCCGAAAGGTGTGCGCAACGGTCCTTGTGGAGGCTCCACCGAGGAGCATTGCTATGTGGATGAAACGCGACCGTGCATCTGGTATCAGATTTACGACCGTGCCTTCCGGATGGGCCGGCAGGAAATGTTGCTGGAGGTTCTCCCGCCGCTTGATTGGGACAAGATTGGCGGTGAGACATGGGGGGATGTGATCCATCAAGTTCAAAAAGTCGGAACCGGTAAATTCGTCTCAGGCTTATTCGCGCGCGACCCGAACCTGAGACAAGCCAATTGGGATTCTGTTTTTCGCCCGGTCCGTCAGCCGGATTGGTGGCAGGGCGACAGTCAATATCACGCGCCAAAATACACGGAGCCTGTTTCAGAATTGGAGCGACGACTCAAAGCAGGCGAGTTCGTGGTCACCGCGGAAGTCGCGCCGCCAATCTCATGCAAGACCGAAAAGATGTGCAAAAACATCGAGGCCGTCAAATCTTATGTGGCTGCCGTCAACTTCACCGACAACCCGTCTGCTACACCGCGCACCGCTTCGTGGGCTTGCTGTGCGATCGCGCTCAAGCAGGGCGCGGAACCGGTGATGCAGATCGCGGCGCGTGATCGCACACGCGTGGGATTGCAGTCCGAAGCCATGGGCGCGTCGGATTTAGGCGTTCGCAACATCCTATGCATCTCCGGCGACTCGATGAAGATGGCGCCGGCTCCGCGTGGGCGCATGGATGTGATTGATATCGACTCGATTCAAATGCTGTGGATCCTGCGCCGGATGCGCGATGAAGGCAAATATCTCGATGGGCGCGAGATCAAAACGCCGCCCCAATATTTCCTCGGCGCGGCGGCTTCGCCGTTCGCGAGCGAGCCAAAGTTCCAGGCTTTACGCGAACATAAAAAGGTCAACGCTGGCGCGCAGTTCTTCCAGACGAATCTTGTATATGACACCGATCACATGGAAATCTGGTTGAACGAACTCGCCAAACGCAACATCCTCGATAAGGTGTTCATCCTGATCGGTATCACGCCGCTTAAGACCTTCAAGATGGCGAAATATATGAACGATGAGGTGCCTGGTGTGTTCGTCCCTGATTCGATCTTGAAGCGCATGGAAGCCGCGGAGAAAGCTGGCAATGCTCAAGAAGAAGGCGTGACGATCGCGTTGGAGTTGATCGAGAAGATCAAAAAGTTCACCGGTCAAGGCGTGAACGGATTGCACATTATGGCGGTCGGCTGGGAAGAGATCGTGCCGCGCATCGTCACAGAAGGAGGCGTCTTGCCGAAAGGCTTTGTCGCGCCTGCGCCGAAGGTGGAGAAAGTGCCTGTATGAAGAGAACCGGAATTCGGGATTCGTTCCTGTTCCCCATTCCCGATTTCCCAATTGCCAACGGAAGCCGACCGTTTAATACCTGATATTTAAAACCTCGATTGGAGGGCATATGCTTCCTGAACAAATCAAAAACTTTCGTGAAATGGTCACGCTCAAAGACGGGACATATGTTTTGCTGCGTCCGATGATCGCAGACGACGAATCGCACCTGGCAGAATTTTATGCGGCAGTCAGTGAAGAAGATATTCGCTACTTCCGCCACCGCGTCAAAGACCCCGCCATCATTCGGGATTGGTGCCAACATCTCGATTACAGCAGAGTCCTGCCTATTCTTGCGTTTGCCAAAGAACGCGTGGTGGGAAGCGCTTCACTGCATTTCTGTAACGGTCCCAAGCGTCACATCGCTGAAGTCCGCTTGTTCCTCGCCAAGGATTATCGCACACGCGGTCTCGGCGTGAAGATGATCCGCGCTCTGGTTGACCTGGCACGTAAACAAGGCTTGGGCATCCTGATGGTTGAAATCGTTGCCGACGAAACGAAAGCGATCAAAGCCTTCGAGTCGCTGGGCTTTAAAACGCGCGCCACGCTGGACGACTACTTTATGTTTCCCGATGGCGACTCGCGCGACACCGTTCTGATGACCATGCCTTTGCGCGTGAAGACGGAAGAATTCTAATCGTGAGTTTGCGCCGCATCGTCAAGGAAGCCACCGGGCAGGATGTTTATCTTTGTCATGCCTGCTTCGATTGCGATGTTGAGATTCAGGATGAAATGGATGTTCCGTTATGCAGTCTGATCCAACTCGTATTGTACGATGATGAAGAAGCGCTTCAAACGCGGACCCTTTGGTCTGATTCCGTTTTGGCTGCTTCGCGCGGCGCCTGCAAGCGCGGCCTCGATCTGCACGCCGTGATGCTGGCTCTGCGTGCCGAATCCAAACGCAGAACAGCCTGATAATTTTTCTGCAGATGGTTGCCAACAACGGCAATCATCTCAAGAAAGGACACTATGAACGTTGACGAATTGCTGGCAAAAGCCAAAAAGCCCTCGGCAGATGCGATGAAACTTCATCCATTCTATCGAGGCAAGATCGAAACGGCTCTCAAATGCACGGTGCATAGTTTTGAAGATTTTGCCATCTGGTATACGCCCGGCGTTGCCGCGCCCTGCAAAGCGATTCAAGCAGATCCCGAACTAGTTTACAACTATACCAATAAATGGAACACGGTCATTGTTGTCAGCGATGGGACGCGCGTGCTTGGCTTGGGCGATATTGGTCCCAAAGCAGGACTGCCGGTGATGGAAGGCAAAGCGTTGCTCTATAAATATCTAGGCGGCGTGGATGCCGTTCCCATCATGCTCGATACCAAGGACCCGGATGCCATCATCAATACAGTGTTGATGCTCCAGCCCGGCTTTGGCGGCGTCAACCTTGAGGACATCGCCCAACCCAAATGTTTCTACATTTTGGATACATTGCGCGAAAAAGCGGATATCCCAATTTGGCACGACGATCAACAAGGTACAGCCACCGTTACGTTGGCAGGACTGATCAACGCGTTGAAAGTTGTCGGCAAGAAATTGAGCGAGGTCAAGATTGCCTTCATCGGGACCGGTGCGTCGAACGTAGCCTGCTCGCGTCTCATCTTCGGCTGGGGCGCTGATCCCGCCAAGTGCTTCATGGTGGATTCAAAAGGCTTGCTCGGCAAATATCGCAAAGATCTGGAGATGCGTAAGGCTGAATATAAAGATAAGTGGAAACTCTGCAACATCACGAATGCTGAGGGGCGTGAGGGCAATATCCCCGATGCGATGAAAGGCGCAGATGTAGTGATCGCATTATCCAAGTCGGGACCGGGAGTCGTGCTACCGGAGTGGATCAAAACGATGGCGAAAGATGCGGTTGTTTTTGCATGCGCGAATCCCGTGCCTGAGATATGGCCATGGGAAGCAAAGGAAGCAGGCGCGGCCGTTGTCGCAACGGGGCGTTCCGATTTTCCGAATCAGGTTAACAACTCACTGGGCTTCCCAGGGATTTTCCGCGGCACGCTTGATGTCCGCGCCCGAACGATCACGGATGAAATGTGTTTTGCGGCCGCGCAAGCCCTGGCAGATCACGTTGGCCCAAAATTGGATTCTGATCACATCCTGCCCGATATGGATGATTGGGAAGTCTTCCCGCGTGAGGCTGCGGCGGTGGCGATGAAAGCGGTCGAACAGGATCTGGCGTGCTGTCCAACCACGTATGAGGCTGAATTCGAGAATGCCACGCACATCATCAAGCGTTCGCGCGATCTGACGAAGATGATGATGGAAAAGAACTTCATCCTTGAGCCGCCATCGGACGATGATCCGCATGATATTGATCTGGAAACCATCAAGTCCGCATACTGACAAAAGGAGAGAACCATGTATGATCTGATTATCATCGGTGGTGGACCTGCGGGATTGACTGCCGCAGTGTACGCAATCCGTAAACGTCTCAACGTTCTATTATTGACCAAAGACTTGGGCGGTAAAACCAATTTTCGTTTGGCGCTGCCTTGGATCCAGGAATATCAAGTCATTCGCGGACTCGAGATCATCAACAAGTTCCGCAGTGAATTGGAATACCTTGACTTCGCGCGTCACATGGAAGAAGTGGAAAAGGTCAGCAAGAAAGATGGCGGCTTCGCCGTCATCACCAAAAGCGAAGCAGAACTGGATGCGAAGGCGGTTATCGTAGCCACTGGAGCGCGGCAAGTCCGCATGAACGTGCCGGGCGAAAAGGAATTTACGATGAAGGGGTTATGCTATTCCGCGCTCAGTTATGCGCCGCTGTTCATAGACCGAAGCACCATCGTGA
>DATCTP010000232.1:0-3913 GCA_036567885.1 Anaerolineales bacterium
AGGGCGCAAGCCATATTTTAATTCCTTTCGGGAGGATATACCTCATATGTATGCAATGCAAAGACTTACTTCTCTGGAGGCAATCGCGATTTGGGCCGTGTTTGGCATTGCCATCGTCGGTCTTTTATATGCGCTCTTCCTCCGCTCTCAAATCCTGCGCGAAGATAAAGGCACGGAAAAAATGCAGGAGGTTTGGAACGCGATCAAGTCAGGTGCGGATGCATATTTACGGAGACAATTTAATAGTATTTGGCCGCTGATTCTTTTACTGGCCGTCGCCTTGTTCCTTTCCGTTTATATTGTTCCACCTTCGCAGGAAGCGCTGGATCGTTTCAGTACTTATAGCCCGGATACCGTCCGCCTCATTATTGGCATTGCGCGCGCAATTGCCTTTATCATGGGTTCCGGTTTCTCGCTGACGGTCGGACAACTTGGAATGCGAATGGCGGTGGAAGGTAACGTCCGTGTTGCAGCGGCTTCCAAACGTTCGTTCGCTGAAGCTCTCCGGATTGCCTATCGCGCTGGGACGATCACCGGCATGTTAACAGATGGTTTGGGTCTGCTAGGCGGAACCATCATCTTCATCATTCTTGGTATTGCCGCACCCGATGCGTTGCTCGGTTTTGGATTCGGCGGCACGCTCCTGGCGTTGTTCATGCGCGTGGGCGGCGGCATCTTCACTAAAGCCGCGGATGTGGGCGCAGATTTGGTCGGTAAAGTGGAAGCCGGCATCCCTGAGGATGATCCGAGAAATCCCGCCGTCGTGGCGGATCTCGTCGGTGATAACGTCGGCGATTGCGCTGGAATGGCGGCGGATATTTTCGAATCGTATGAAGTCACGATCGTGTCCGGGCTGATTCTGGGTCTGGCGCTCTGGCGCTTGACTGGCCGCCTTGAGTGGATCATCTTCCCGTTGATGGTGCGCGGTATCGGCGTGCTTTCTTCGATTATCGGAACCTATTTGGTGCGCGGCGGCGGAGCCGGTAAAAGCCGCGATGCAATGGCGGCCATCTTCCGCGGTTTCCTTTCTTCTGCCGCTATCTCAGCCGTATTATTCTTTATCGCAGGCTTCTTTTATTTACAGAATCCCGCCCTTGGCGGCTGGTGGCGGACGCCCGCTGCGGTGGCTGTGGGTGTTTTGCTGGCGATTGTGATTGACCGGCTGACCGAATACTTTACAGGCACCGATGCCGCACCGGTAAACAACATTAAGAAAGCGGCGGATACCGGTCCCGCGACTTTGATCTTGAACGGGATTGCGGTTGGTTTTGAGTCGTCGGTTTGGTCCGTGCTTGTTATTGCACTTACCATCGTTGCGTCCATCTTCATCTTCGGCACGATCCCCGGCGCAGATGCCGCTAGTAAAACCACGTACATTTTGTATGGAGTGGCTATGACCGGCATCGGTATGTTGACCTTGACTGGCAACAACGTGGCGATGGATTCGTTTGGTCCCATTGCGGATAATGCCAATGGAATCGGCGAAATGGCTTGGTCCGGTTTGACCGATAAAAAGACCAAAGAAGCCCAGCAGGTAATGGCGGATTTGGATGCAGTCGGCAATACCACGAAGGCTATTACGAAAGGCGTTGCCATCGGCTCGGCGGTGATTGCCGCTGTGGCTTTGTTCGGTTCGTTCATTACCGATGTGTCGAAGATTGACCCAACCGCATTGGCAAATGGAATTCGAGTGAGTGTGCCGCAGGTCTTTGTCGGTATGCTGGTCGGTGGCGCGCTGCCGTGGCTATTCTCCTCGTTTGCCATTCAGGCGGTGGCACGCGCCGCGTCTTTGATCGTGATGGAAGTTCGCCGACAATTCAAGCTTGGTGTGTTGGAGGGCAAAGTCAAGCCGGATTACGAGCAGGCGGTTAATATCTCGACCAGCGCTGCGCAGAAGGAATTGATTTCACTGGCTTTGCTTGGCATCGTGACGCCCATTGTGGTCGGTTTGATGCTGCAAGTGGAGGCGTTGGGCGGTTTCCTTGCCGGGATCATTGTCTCCGGTCAGTTGCTGGCGGTCTTCCTGAATAACTCCGGCGGCGCATGGGACAACGCCAAGAAGTTGATTGAAGATGAACCCAAGGATCCGAAGAAGAATCTTGGTAAAGGTTCAGAGCGCCATAAAGCCGGCGTAGTTGGCGATACCGTAGGTGATCCGTTTAAGGATACGGCTGGTCCGGCGCTCAACCCGATGATCAAAGTGGTTAACTTGGTCTCGGTGATCATTGCACCGGTAATAGTCAAGTATGCTGGTGCAACAGGAGTAACTTTGTACGTTGTATGGGCTGTGGCGGTTCTTTTGCTGGCAGTGTTAGCGTGGGCAGTGATGCGCTCGAAGGCACCGGCACCATCGATAATTAGCAAATAGCTTGAAACATTTCTACATTGATTGTAGCCCGTCCTTTGACGGGCTACAATATTTATTTTCCTGAAGTTGACAATCTTTCAATCTTCCAAACACCATTTGCGTTTTGCTTGCATGTTGTTTCAGGCTGAAAGGGCGGATTTACAGCGTTGATAAAATAAATTATCTCCGAGTTTTGTACGCTCGGAAAGGGAATTGTTACATGAAGCCATGATGGAGATGATTCAGGGTTGGGAATCGTGCCAAAATGAGAGTATTGTTCAGAGAAGATTTTTTCATAAGTTACGAATCGAAAACCTTGACGATAAGCTTCTATCCAGAAATTAGACGAGTTCAAGCGGGCAAGCGCCTCCAGTGCAGGATATTCTTCTGCTTGTGAAGAACAGGCAAATAAATCTGTGCGTAAATAGTAACGATATGCATTTAAGACCAACACACGATCTCCTAATGCTGCGGCTTGATTAACAGGATTAAGGAAAGTGCAAAAATAAGTGTCGTAACATTGTGGTTGTCCTTTTGAATCTATAGGGGAGTATGTATCCAAGGCGATAACGAAAGATCGTATACCTATAAATGCGATTAGTATTATCGGCAGGGATAGAGCTGCAATTCGAATTGGCTTCTTTGCTCCTTGGATCGTGCTTTCAAGAATCTGCGCGGCCGGCATGAATAACAAGACCCATAAGAAGAGCACATAACGGATTTCCACTACAGTAAAAAAAAGGATAATCCATAATAATAAAGTTACGATGGCTGGGAATATCAACTGTGCCAATTTGGACGTGAAATAAATCTTTTGGCGAACTTCTCTTGCAAGTAAAAAGGGCGCGAATCCAATAAATAGTGGAGAGATATTGCCAAGGCTTTGTGGTGAATTGAAAAAAGTTACGATAAAAGGATAAAATAAGCGGAATATATTCAAAAGCTTTGGGTCGAATTGCCATTGCCAGTTATTTCCGCTCAAATTTCTAGCGTATGTTAGGGGCGCAAGAGGGTTTTCTAACCAAACCCAGTTTTGAAAGAGATGAAATATTCCTAAAACCAATATTGGTGGTAGCATCCAGAGCAGGGGTCTGACAAAACCCCAGAATTTAAAGAGTCTTTCTTTGTATCGGATAAATGCCTGATAGCTATAAAAAAATAGAATAAATATGGTTGCCAAAAAAATGTTGTAAGGACGTGCAATCACAGCAAAACCTGCCAACAAACCTATCAATGTAAGCATAGTTTTAGACGGCTGATCCTTACTTTTTAGCATCCAGTAGATCGCGGCAAGTAGGGGAAGGGTACTAATCAGTTCAACCTTTCCGTCACCGAGTAAATCTACGAATGCGGTTGATGTGAGCATCATAACCAGAAACCATACTCGGGCGCGAACGGTCAAGCCAATTTCCTTGGCGATAGCTAACCCTAAAAGTAAAATCGCTAGCCCGTTAACCCAGGAAAGCATCCGGGCTGCTTGATCGCCAAATAATTGGATCAGGGCAGTAAAAAGGCTGGTTGAATGAAATGAGCTCACTATAAATGAATCACTAGGATAAAAAAAGA
>DATCTP010000233.1:0-2682 GCA_036567885.1 Anaerolineales bacterium
CGCAGAGATCGTGGCAATCTCAGGTTTTGTTCAAACGATTCGTTATATCAAAATAGAAGATTGCTTCGTCGCAGCGCTCCTCGCAATGACATCTGATATTTATTTTTTCGCGGCTTTCAAAACAGATGGCAATAACGCTGATGCTTCGCGCACTTGTTCGGTGGAACAGGAAAAGGCGAAGCGAATGTGTCCGTCGCCAGCCGCGCCGAATGCGGATCCGGGTGTGGAGCCGATGCCGGATGTATCGATCAAATAATTTGTCATAGACCAGTCATCGGTCTTGCCTTGATAGCCGGGCCAATCGAGCGTCATGCGCGCCCACAAATAGAACGCACCTCCGGCTTTGAACGGTTTGACATAAGGCGATTCTTCCAACGCGGAAAACAACATATCGCGCCGTTCCTGATATTCCTGCGCCATGGATTTTGTAAAATCTTGCGGACCATTGATTGCGGCAGCCGCGCCATGTTGCGATACAGAGTTGACGCCGTTGATAGTGCAACGCACCATTTTTTTCAGGCGCTCCAAAATAAGTTCATCGGTGGTAATCACATAGCCGAGACGAAGGCCGCTCATGGCATAAGTTTTCGATAACGAGAAAACGCTGATGGTGCGGTTTTGCGCGGCGGGCAATGATCCGAGGCTGACATGTTTCTGTCCGTCGAAAATCACATGCTCATACGCTTCATCGCTGACGAGCAGCAGGTTATGTTTTTCAGCGAGCGCGGCAATCGCTTCGAGCGTGGATTTGCTGACCACTGCACCGGTTGGGTTGTGCGGCGTATTTACGAAAATAGCTTTGGTCTTCTTAGTGATGGCGGCTTCGATATCATCCGGGCTGTATAGATAATTTTCATTCTCGCGCAAACGAACTGGCACGGGCACGCCGCCGCCGAGCCGGATGTTCTCGGCGATCTCTGTCCACATCGGGTCGGGCAGAATCACTTCATCGCCCGGATCAAGAATGGAGCGAAAGATGATATAGAGTCCGTTCATGCCGCCGTTGGTCACAACGATGTGATCCGCATTCGGAACTTTCAATCCGTTCTCGGTCGTGACCTTTCGGAGGATCGCCTCACGAAGCGGCGGAATCCCGGTTGAGGCCGTGTAATGCGTCAACCCATCTCGAAGCGCTTTCTCCATCGCTTCACGCGCAGTGACGGGAATATCAAAGGATGGATCACCTGATTCCAAACGCAGAACCTTGTGTCCCTTCGCCTGCTGTTCGAGCAAACGGTCGCGGACTTGCACAATCGCCCCCAATGAAACCTGGTCAACTATGTGTGTCATGGTTCCTCCTCCATTACTTAAATTCCCGCCATTCTATCCGATGGAGGCGATTAAGGCAAATGCAATTTTGATTATATGGTCTGACAAAGATGCGATTCAAAAGGGAGACTACTTCGGGCTTGGTCTTGATATGGATTTCATCCTACTCGACCACCGGCTCTCGCAATGATTAATCAAACCCCTAATTAAATCTTCCCACTCGCAACGGATGAATATCAAACGCGGTTGGTTTTCCATTGGCGAGTTCCGAGACAATTTGTCCAGTGCCGGGACCGAGGGAAAGTCCGAGCATGGCATGACCGGTGGCGAGAATCAAATTGTTTTGTTTAGGAGAAAATCCGATGATTGGCAACCCATCCGGCGTGGTAGGACGCAAGCCAGCCCAAGTTTCTTTGATATCCAACTTTTCGTCCAAGTGAATATATTCGCGCACAGCGCGCTCGATGCCTGCGATATGTTTCGGGTTCGGCGTCGTGTTGTGATTACTCAACTCAAGCCGACCCGTAAAGCGTAATAAATCTCCCATCGGTGTGACCGCCGCGCGTCGCTCACCGAGTATAAGCGCCTCACGCGGCATCACTTTCGTCGCGGACATCGTCAAGCTGTAACCACGAGCCGGTTGAACAGGAATGTTTAAATTCAAGCTACGCACCGCATTCGGCGACCAAGCTCCAGCGGCAAGCACAACTTGTTCAGGTTCAAAATCTTCGTTCGCGGTATGAACGACGCGAATCTTTTGATCGCGAATCTCAAAGCCAGTGACGGGAGTGTTTTCATGGACATCTGCGCCTAATTCACGCACACGCTTGGCAAGCAATTCCAAAAAGCGCGCGGGATTCAGCGAGGCATCCCCGGTAAAGTGCACGCCGCCGATCACATCCGGCAAGGCAGCGGGTTCGCGTTGATGCACCGCGTCTTTATCCAATACTTCGGCAGGCAAGCCATGTTGATGAAGAGTCTCGGCTTCATGCTTGCCGCCATCAAAGGCTTCTTGGGTTTTGTATAAAAACAACAGGCCGGTTTGCTGATAATGGAAATCGAACTTTTCATCAGCGATCAGATTCGCAAAGTTGGATGAACTTAATTGTCCAAGCGCGTTCAACGGTGGGATGGCGCGTTGCACATTGGCTTCACTGCACGCCATCGTGAATTGAATCAGCCACGAAAGATAGGATGGATCAAGGCTGATCTTCATGCCGAATGGACTATTCTTTGGATCGAGCATCCATTTCATGGCTGTGCTGATGATGCCCGGCGCGGCAAGCGGCACGATGTGACTTGGCACGATATGTCCGGCATTACCTGATGAACTTCCTTTTGCAATTTCTTTTGAATCAACGATGGTTACTTTTCGTCCCGACTTCAAAAGGTAATAGGCGCAGTTCAATCCAA
>DATCTP010000234.1:0-4670 GCA_036567885.1 Anaerolineales bacterium
TTCGAGCAGGGAGTTGGGTGTGCCGTCGTGAATGCTGGGCGAGACAATGATTTGTGCGCGGCGAAAGACATCCGCCATTTGAAAATGGGGCAGCGCCGGAAGCAATTCAACAGATTCGCGAATATCAAGTTTATCAATCCATTGAAGCGCTTGTGATTCGTTTGCCATCGAAGCGCAGACAAATTTTGCGTTTGGATATTTTTTCAACACCAACGGAATGGCTTGAAAGAAAACATCATTGCGGACATAGGCGCGGAAGCCGCGCGGATTAAAGGCGATTGGTTCATTCACCGGCTGCGATGGCGGATAGAAAATATTTGTGCGGATGCCGCCATTGCCGGGCGTGACCAGCGTTGGCTTCGACGGTTCAAAGCCCCATTGTTTCGCGAGACGAATGTCGCGGTAACAGTCGGCGTGAAGCGCGTCGGCGACATTCATGGTCCAGCGCGTGTAATGATCCATCAGCGAAGTGGAAGGCGCATGTAATGTGAAGTCGTTTCCCCAAACTGAAATGAGCAATGGAATTCCATTATACGCGTCGGCGGCGAGCATGCCTTCGTAGGGAATTCTCATCGCATGGATCAAATCGGGTTGGACGCGTTGGATAAAACTGCATAGTCTTTTCGAGGCGCGCGAAATCGTTATCGGACCGAGGAAATGTCGAATGGCGGTACGCAGGCTGATCGTCCGGGATGAAGCGGTGCTCGGAGATGTGGACGATTTCTTTGTCCCGCTAAAAGCAACCGGCGTGATCTCCAATCCTTTAAGCGGAAAATCCACCGAACAATTGAACGTGGATGCAAGATAAACTTCATTGTTGCGTTCTGCAAAATGTCGGATCCAATTTTGTGCGATGGGTGAACGTCCGTCGGCTACAAAGAGAATTCGCATGGGGTCAATATACCAGAAGTTGCCCCAGTCAGTAAGCCGTAGTATCATTGAGCCGTTTCAGGCGAGATAGAACAATGCCCCATGTGCTAATTGTTGAAGATAACGTTGATAATTATGAACTGGTCCGCTTTTTGCTGGAGCGGGCAGGCTATGACACGCGCTGGGCGCGCAGCGGCCGTGAAGGAACCACGATGGCGAAAGAGGAAAAACCGGATTTGATTCTGATGGACCTTTCCCTGCCGGAGATGGATGGCTGGACTGCCACCGAGCGAATCAAAACCGACCCTGAAACGAAACACATTCCCATTGTTGCGCTGACTGCCCATACACTGCCCGGCGACCGCAAGCGCGCACTGGAGGTGGGATGTGACGGCTATCTTTCTAAGCCCATGAATATTGCGCTGTTCAATGATACGGTCGCAAAGCTTATCGCCAAATCAAATTCCAGACCGAAGCATAAGTCAACAAAAAAATCGGAAGGCGATAAAGAGTGAAGTTCAATTTCAAATAGAGAGGAATCAAATGAAACAAATTTGTGTTGTCGGCGTGGGATATGTCGGCTTGGTCACGGGGGCGTGCTTTGCAGACTTGGGGAACAAAGTCGTGGCATTGGATGTGGACGAGAAACGTGTCGAGAATTTGAAGAAAGGCGTTATGCCTATTTACGAACCGGGACTCGATGAGCTGGTCAAGCGCAATGTCAAAGCGGGACGGCTTTCATTCACAACTTCATACCCTGAAGCGATTAAAGATGCGGAGTATGCCTTTATTGCGGTGGGAACTCCGAGCGCGGATAATGGCGAAGCGGATTTGCAATATGTGGAAGCCGCGGCAAAGTCCATTGCGAAGAATATGTCCGCGCCGCTGATCATTATCAATAAATCCACGGTTCCCATCGGGACCGGAGACTGGGTCGCCGATATCGTGACCTCCGCCCAGCCCAAACCGATTCCGTTTTCTGTTGTGTCTTGTCCTGAGTTTCTGCGCGAAGGTTCGGCGATTTCCGACTTTATGAATCCGCATCGCACGGTGATCGGTTCACTGCATCACGACGCGGCGGAGAAAGTCGCGCATTTGCATTTGCCGTTGCGCGCTCCGATTGTCATCACCGATTTACGCACCGCGGAAATGATCAAATATGCATCGAATGCATTCCTTGCCACCAAGATTTCTTTCATGAACGAATTGGCTGACTTATGTGAACTGGTCGGCGCGGACATCAAGGAAGTTGCGGCTGGCATGGGTTATGACGCTCGCATCGGTCGGCACTTCCTCGATGCGGGCTTGGGTTGGGGCGGATCGTGTTTCCCAAAAGATGTCAAGGCGCTGGCGTTCATGGCGGAAGAAAAGGGACTCAATCCGATCATCCTCAACTCCGTGATGGATGTTAATTACAGCCGCCGCTCGGATGTGGTCAACCATATCGGCGAAATGGTCGGCGGGTTGAAAGGCAAAACGATTGGTTTGTTCGGTTTGGCGTTCAAGCCCAACACCGACGACATGCGCGAAGCGCCATCCATTGATATCGTCAAACATTTAACGGATGCCGGTGCCAAGGTCCGTGCGTTTGACCCGGTGGCAATGGAAGTGGCGCGTCCGCTGTTGCCCGGTATCGAAATGTTCAGCGATCCGTATGAAATGGCAAAAGGCTGTGACGGCGTAATCGTCGTCACCGAATGGAATGAATTCAAGCAGCTCGATCTTGATCGGTTAAAGTCTTTGCTCAAGAAACCGGTCATCCTTGATGGTCGCAATATTTATGATCCGGAGCGAATGAAAGCGTTTGGCTTTATGTACCGCGGCATCGGGCGCGGGATGAACGGAAAATAAAGTGTAAGGGCGGAGCATCGCTCCGCCCCTACGGTTTAATTATGACCTACCCTCCCGTCTGCGATTATGAAGGCTCGGATTATCAATCTTCGTTTTGGGATCAGGGTGGACGCGAATACGAGGATCGCGTCGAAGCGATTGCGTTGAAGCGATTGCTTCCCAAAAGCGGACGCCTCATGCTCGAACTCGGAGCGGGCGCGGGACGCAACACGCCGCGTTATCTCGGCTTCGAGCGGATCGTCCTGCTCGATTATTCGCGCACGCAATTGGAACAGGCGCAGCAGCGATTAGGAAAATCCAATAAATATATTTATGTTGCAGCGGATGTATATCGTCTGCCATTTGTGGATGGCTTATTCGATGCGGCGACGATGATCCGCACCTTGCATCACATGGCGGACGCGCCGAAAGCGTTACAGCAGGTTCGGAATGTTTTAGCGCCGCATTCGGTATTCATTTTGGAATTTGCCAACAAACTTAATCTCAAAGCGATTTTGCGCTACTGGCTCAAGCGTCAGACATGGAGTCCGTTCACGCTGGAACCGGTGGAGTTTGTAAAACTCAATTTTGATTTTCATCCCAAAGCTATTCGTCAATGGCTGAGCAAGTTGGATTTTAAAGTCGAGAAAACATTGACGGTTTCCCATTTCCGCATGGGATTCTTGAAGCGTATTTTTCCAGTATCCGTGTTGGTTTTCTTCGATTCTATTTTTCAATGGACCGGCGCGTTATTCCAATTAACGCCGAGCGTGTTTATAAAAGCAATCAGCAATCAGCGGTCAGTGGCCAGCGTGCCATCACCCATTTTCCATTCTCCATTATCCATCTTCAAATGTCCTGAATGCGGTCATGCGCTGTTGGAAGGTAAAACTGAATATCTTGAATGCTCTAATTGCCAACGCAAATGGGGAATCAAAGATGGGATTTATGATTTCAGGGAACCGCTGAAAGGTTAGCGGTTGCTATAGTTGAAAGGAGAAAGTCGTGCGCTTTGGAAGAACTTTTTTCATGATCGTGCTGTTGGCTTGTGTTTTTGAGACGGTGCGGCTTTGGACGATCACTCCGGCGCAAATGGCTTCCCATTTCGATATTGTCGGGAATCCGGATCGCTTCACGACCAAGGCGCAGTTTTTTAGTTTTGAAATTGAAACCATGCTGGTGGTAGTTGGAATGGGCCTGGTGACGCAGGTGTTGGTTCAGATCACGCCCGTGGAATGGATCAACATCAAAATGCCCAATCGGGAATACTGGCTCGCGCCTGAACACCGAGACGAGATCATGGACCGTATCAGTTCTTTTGCAGCGATCCTTTTTGGAATCGTTACGTTAGGTGTGCAAGCCGGATTTGAATTGGCGGCGTATGCCAATTTACACCAGCCGATTGTCTTCAATGCTCAGATCATGTTCATGGTCATTGCGGCATTATTTATAAGCACTTTTTTGATGATCTTCTGGCTGATGTTTTCTTTCCGAATTCCCGCATCTAAATCTTGACCTTCTAAATTTTCTCCACTACCAAAAAATGAGACAAGCCGAAAATCTTCAGCGGCGTCTTTTCCAGGAACTGCAAAAGGGCGCGCAAAACTTTTCCGAACGTTCCAAAGCGGAGGATGATATTGTCGTACGCGCCGAAGATGATGGTTCGTTCAACGAATTTCACTGGCAAGCCTTCAAATAATTTTTCCAAGTCGCGTTTTGAATACACGCGCACGTGCGGGGCAAGTCTGTCACGCCAGACGCGCGGCAGATAATTCACGAAAAGCTTATTGCCAAAAGAATATTTGCCGTTCCAGTAGATTCCATGCGTTTCAAATGGATAGCCGCGGTTCGGACAAAACAAAACGATTCGTCCGCTGGGTTTCAGCACGCGTACCATTTCGCGGATGGCGAGGCGGTCATCTTGGACATGCTCGATTACTTCATGGCTGAGGATCAAGTCGGAAGTCGAG
>DATCTP010000235.1:0-4414 GCA_036567885.1 Anaerolineales bacterium
TGATAATCAGCGGGAGTTTGTTGTTTATTAGCAAAATGCCGACATGAAGCAAGCCAGCTTTTCTTTAGCCATGTTTGCCAAGCCATTCAAGCAACTCTTTTACACTGGCTGTGGCCATCGCAATACTTGTATCCGCAGCGCCATAATAAAGATGAAGGGTATCACCATCAGCTGCAAGAGTATAACCACACGGGAAGATGACATTGTCTACGTCCCCGTGCCGCTCGTATGGTTCTTCGGGATCAAATACCCATTCGTCGCCGCGTTTTAGGCAATGGTCGGGTTCGTTCAAATCAAATAAAGCGAGACCCAATCTGTAAATGGCGCCCGCCGAGTTCAACTTCACGCCGTGATAGAGCACCAGCCAACCCTGCGATGTTTCAATTGGCGGCGCGGAGAGACCGATCTTGTTCGCATCCCACCACCCTCCAAGCCGGGCTTCCAGTATGATTTTATGCGCTCCCCAATTTCGCAGGTCATCGGAGTAGGAGATCCACATATTTGCGAAGGTCGCGCTAACCGGGCGATGGATCAATGCCCAGTGCCCATTAATTCGACGCGGCAGAAGACACGCATCCTTATCTTCCGGCTGCATAATGACGCCATAGCGCTCAAAGTGGATGAAATCCTTGGTGAGCGCTAGAGCCACGCCGGGACCTCCATGTCCATAAGCGGTATATACGACGGCATACTGACCTAACTCAGGCACATAAGTGATGCGCGGATCTTCGATACCCCAGACTTCTTCTGGGAAATGCTCCGGATCGGCCATCAGAGTCGGCTGGGAATCGATCTTCCAGTTGTCGATGCCATTGGCGGAGCGGACGGCGCACAAGTGTGAAAGCCCGCGTCGATCCTCGACGCGGCATAACAACAGCGTAGTTCCATCGGCTAACAGGGTAGCGCCGGGATTGAATACGCTATTGATCGGATACGGCCAGTTTTCGGCGGTCAGAATGGGGTTGAGCTTGCTGCGAAGAAAGAGTTCCGAAGGTGGATTGTTCATTGTGAGTGTGTTCATCATTCCTTATAAAATTTTCTGCCAGCCGTAATTCCAGCAAACTCTGAAGAAAGGCTAGCGTTGACTCGGCACCCTGATTTTCGTTCGGCCGGTCGGGATGCAGACCATCACGACAGCCGCCCGTGGTCGGGTCGTACACCGGACGGTTCAAATCGTTGCGCCCGAGGAACCACTCGAAGGCGCGGCGCGCTTCCTTGCGCCAATCTTTTTCGCCTGTCAAACGATAAGCCTCGAGACAAGCAGAGACCATCGCATGAGCCTCCACAGGTTGTTGATCAAAACGTGCACGTTCGCCGCCGCGTGGATAAAAACCGTTCGAGCCGATCGGGACAAAATGCCGTGCCTCTGTATCCGAACGTTGCAGATCAGCTAGCCAGCGCAACGACTCCAGCCCAGCTTCTGTCATTTCCGTATTCGGTATCGACTCACCGCATACAAGCATCGCATGCGGCAGCGCGGCATTGCAATAACTCAACCCCTGCTCGAACCAGCGCCATTCGTCCGAGCGGTTATTTTGGTAAAGCACTAACAAACGGCTGGCTAATTCATCGCGCACCTGGCTGGCGCGTCGGTCACCGGCAAAACGTCCAAGATACTCATGAATCCCGATTAGTGCAAAAGCCCAAGCACGCGGGCTGGTTGTTTTGAGAATACCAAGGAGCGACTGTTCGAAAACTCGGCCAGCCATATTGTGCAGGGTCGGCGTGTTCGAGCGGCCCAAGACTGTGCCCAGCGCCCATAAGGCGCGGCCATGGCTATCATCTGAGCCGCTTTCCTCGAGCCACTGGCGTTGATAATCCATGAAATTGCGAAAGCTAGTCGTATCGATATTAAAAGCGTACCAAAGGAACGCTAGATAACGGGTTGCTAATTGAGTGGCATCCTTCTCCCCTACCTCTTCAAGGAGCGCACTGACCATCAGCGCGCGCGCATTATCGTCGGTGGTATAGCCCTCGCGATAATTAGGGATCGTGAAGGTGGCATGTTGCAGGATTCCGGTTTGATCCGTCATGTCACGCAGGTGATCCAGCTTGAGGGGCGGTAGTTCCTGCGGACGTTTATCCAACGGCTTGACTACGAACTCGGCTTGTGCGAAATGACGGCGCTCGGCGCGGGCGCGTTCAAAACTCTGCATATAACGGCGAGACACTTGCGGCCAGATCATATCTCGCCCAAACATGTAGGCGCGCTTGCGCATGGCGTGACGTCTGGATTCATTATCCAATAAATCAATCACTTGTTCAGCTAAGGCTAGTGGATCGCTAAATGGAACGAGCGCGCCGCGATCGTCAGCCAGCATTTCTTCCGCATACCAATAAGGCGTGGAAATAACTGCTTTGCCCGCTCCGATTGTATAAGCCAACGTGCCAGAGGTGATCTGCGCCTCATCGAGATACGGTGTAACGTAAATATCTGCAGCGCTGATGAATTGCACAAGTTCATCCAAAGCCACAAAGCGGTTATAGAAGATCACGTTGCTTTCCACGCCTTTTTGCTGAGCCAGCCATTGCAAGGACAAACGATAGGTTTCGCCTTCGTTGCGCAGAACGTGCGGATGCGTGGCACCCAGCACGATATAAACCACGTTCGGATATTTGGCTAATATGGTGGGCAGGGCTGAGATGACATTTTCAATGCCTTTATTGGCTGAGAGCAAGCCAAAGCTTAACAAAACGGTCTTGCCTTCGACGCCGAACAAATCTTTATGAAAACTTGGATCCACAAAAGGCACATCGGGGATGCCGTGCGGGATCAAATCGATCTTTTCGGCGGGGACATGATAAATATCCCGCAGGAATTCCGCCCCGCGTTCGCTCATGACAACCAAGCGGGCTGAGAGGGACGCGATCTCTTCCAATACAAGGCGCTGATCCGTATCCGGGTCGCGCAAGATCGTGTGCAGGGTCGTAACGATGGGCATACGCAATTCACGCAGAAGCGCCAGGATATAACTACCAGCCCGTCCGCCGTAAATGCCATACTCGTGTTGCAGGGACACCATGTCCACATTGTTGATGTTGAGAAAATCAGCGGCGCGGCGATACGATTCGATATCTTTTTCGGTCAACTCAAAGCGGACGCGGGATGGATAATCATAGCCCGTATCAATATCGTTGACCGGCAAAGCGATGCAGGCTGTGCCTTTGTACTCGTCCGCAATCGCTTCGCACAGATCGGTGGTAAAGGTGGCGATGCCGCATTGACGCGGCAGGTAATTGCCAATAAAGGCAATCCGCTTGATGATCGAATGTGTGGTTTGTTCCATTCCAAACAGCTCCTTCACCAAATAACCCCTCTTACTTGGTTTAGTGAAACACCGGTTAATAAAATGCAAAGAGGCCGCCAAGACGGGGCCTCTATCAATTACGGAAAGATAGGATGAAATAATTTTCTGCGGGAAAGTCGATTTGTCTTGGAATCCGTTTCGGGTGCGGATGTAGCGATAGTTATACTCTACTTCGACTTAAATAGCAAACTGCATCATCCAACATCAATGCAATATTTCCTCATTCGCCTGATCCGCTTCTTGATAAATCTTTTTGACATCTTCCTTCATCTCATCGGTTGCGCTCGGCTGCATGGGAATGAACTTGATCAGGTCGCGCGCCTGGCGCAATAAATCCTTGACTTGAGCGATATAAGAAAAATCGCCGCGACCGCCTTCTTCGGGAACAGGCAGATCGCGCGCTTGTTGGATCAAAGCGCGGGCACGGACGATTCGTTCAGCGGCGGGGATGAGTTTAGACATGGAATAAGTCCTCGGTTATCAAAGATTGTAATGCCTTATTATAAGAGCCAGAGGAAAAACCGTATATAATTCCTCGAACATTTTAGTTTTTAGAGAAGTGGAGGCTTTATGTTGCGAGTAAACAATCGGATTCGAAAAGCCGTCGAACGGGAAGGAGCCGCTTATTACGTCCGGCTGATCCTGCTCAGTTTTGCGGCAACCGTTGCTATCACGCGTCTTTATCTCACCTTGACCGGCTTCCCGCAAATCGGAAACGGCACGCTTCACATCGCCCACTTGCTTTGGGGCGGACTGGCTTTGTTCATCAGCGCCATTCTGGTAGTGGTTTATGCCAATCGCTGGGTTTATACATGGGGCTCCATTCTGACCGGCTTTGGCGTGGGATTGTTCATTGACGAGGTCGGGAAATTCATCACACGCACCAACAATTACTTTTTTCCGCCCGACGCGCCGATCATCTATATGTTATTCCTGCTGGTGGTTTTAGTTTATCTGGAAGTGCGCCGCCGACCGCAGCGCGATGCGCGTTCCGAGCTTTATCGAATCTTCGACACGTTGCAGGAAGTCCTTGACCGCGATCTGGACGCGCACGAACGCGCCGATTTGGAATCCCATCTCCAGCATATTGTCACCCTGAACGAAGA
>DATCTP010000236.1:0-2949 GCA_036567885.1 Anaerolineales bacterium
TAGAGATCACAGGCTTTTTTGCAATGTTCGCCCTTGCCCTGTTCCTTCCGGCTGGCACACTCGCTTGGACCGCAGGTTGGATTTTTCTTTTGCTATTCTTTGGCTTTTACCTTGCGGTCACGTTATGGCTATACAAACACAATCCCGGATTAATGCAGGAGCGCATGCGCTTGGGTACATCTGACCAACAAGGCTGGGATAAGGTTCTCTTTCCCTTAATGGAAATCTTTTTCATTGTGTGGTTAATTTTCATATCATTGGACGCGGTTCGCTTTCACTGGTCGCTGGTACCGCTTTGGTTGCAAGTGATTGGAGCACTAATCCTGTTGTGCTCATTTTATTTCTTGTTCCTAACCTTTAGTGAAAACTCCTATCTATCACCTGTGGTACGCGTTCAGGAAGAGCGCGGGCATACCGTGGTTTCCACAGGTCTCTATCACTATGTACGGCATCCAATGTATACGGCAATCCTCGTGTTTATCGTGGGAACATCCCTATTACTTGGCTCCGGGTACGGGTCAATTTTCGTGATCATTTGCATGTTCATACTCGCAAGGCGAGCGGTCTTGGAAGAGCAGATGTTATTGAAAGAGATTCCCGGTTATGCAGATTATAAGGCACAAGTTAAATATCGTTTCATTCCATATCTTTGGTAAGAACCAAAAACATTTACAATAAAAAGCATGATGTCAGTATCTTTAACTGATTCCATTCAAGATTATCTGAAGGTTATCTACGAATTGACCAAAAGCGGCGAGGCAGCCGGCACCTCTGCGCTAGCAACGCGTCTCAACATCGCACCGGCTTCCGTCACAGGCATGATGAAAAAGCTGGCTTCGACCAAGCCGGCACTGGTGGAATATCGCAAACATCAAGGCGTGACACTCACCGCAAAAGGAAAACGAGCCGCGTTGGAAGTGATCCGGCATCACCGGCTGATTGAAGCGTGGCTGGTGCAAACGCTTGGATATTCCTGGGATGAAGTCCATAACGAAGCGGAAAAATTGGAGCACGTTATTTCGGAAGAATTTGAAGAACGCATCGCCTCAGCCATGGGATATCCGTTACGCGATCCGCACGGCGAACCCATCCCCTCTGCCGATTTGGTCATGCCGGAAGATCAGGGCATTGCCTTGGCAAAATTGAAACCAAAACAGGAAGCATCCATTCAACGCGTACACGCGCAAGATGCAGACTTTCTTAAACATCTTGAAGAACTGGGACTATTGATCGGCGTGCGCGTGAAGACGCTTGAAGTGTCGCGTTACGATCAGGTCATGCGGATCCAGATTTCAGGGCGGAAAGACGCGATCGCGCTTGGTCCGGCAATAACGAATCGAGTCTTCGTTGAAATATCAAAATAAATGGTGATTCATGAAAAAGTCTTTATCCACAGCAAACGACAAATCCACCCTCACCACGGCCGATGAAGTACTTTCGGGGAAAAGTAAAAAGGGCTGGTTCGCGCGCTTGCTTCCTTTTCTTGGACCGGCGTTCATCGCCAGTATTGCGTATATGGACCCCGGCAACTTTGCCACCAATATTCAGGGTGGAGCAAAGTTTGGCTACGAATTATTGTGGGTCATTCTCGGAAGCAACTTGATGGCTATGTTACTGCAATCTCTCTCCGCAAAACTCGGGATCGCCACTGGACAAAATCTAGCAGAACACTGCCGAAATCAATACTCACACCGAGTTGTGATCAGCATGTGGGTTATCGGCGAATTAGTGGCAATTGCCACCGACCTCGCGGAGTTTCTCGGCGCGGCATTGGGCTTTAATTTGCTTTTCGGAATCCCGCTTTGGATGGCAGGCTTGCTCACTGCGATTGTCACGTTCCTTATTCTTGGGCTGGAGCGCTACGGCTTCCGCCCTCTCGAAGCGGTCATCACAGCTTTAATCGCTGTGATCACGATATGTTATTTGGTCGAGATGATTCTTGCTCGACCCGATATGACGACTGTCTTCTATTACACCTTCGTACCACATTTCTCCGGAACTGAAAGTGTGTTGCTTGCAACCGGCATTCTCGGCGCAACGGTAATGCCGCACGCGCTCTATCTCCATTCCGCATTAACACAAGATCGAATCGTCACGAAGAATCCGAAACAAAAACAACGTCTCTTTCGATTTGAACTGGTGGATGTTTTTATCGCCATGGGAATCGCCAGCACCGTCAATGCCGCCATGCTGATCATGGCTGCCCGGACTTTTTTCGATCACGGCTTGACAAGCATCGGCACTATCGAACAAGCGCATCTCACACTGGTGCCTTTGCTGGGATCCGCAGCCTCGTGGGTTTTTGCCCTTTCACTGCTTGCTTCGGGGCTCTCATCCTCATCCGTTGGCACCATGGCTGGACAAGTAATCATGCAGGGATTTCTGCATCGCCACATTCCGCCATGGGTCCGGCGCGTTGCAACCATGTTTCCGTCTCTGATTGTTATTTTTCTTGGACTTGATCCAACGCAAGTCCTTGTATTAAGTCAGGTGGTCCTTTCTTTCGGTTTGCCCTTTGCCATCATCCCGCTTGTGACATTTACCAGCAGACGTGATATTATGGGAGAGTTGGTCAACATGAAGATCACAACGATTCTGGCGAGCGCAGTTGCGGCGCTCATCATTGCGCTGAATATATTCCTGCTCTATCAACTTTTGTTAAGTAGATGAGTCTATGTTCAAACATATTCTCGTTCCTCTCGATGGTTCAAATTTATCCGAAGCCTCGCTCATTCCTGCGGCGGTTCTTGCGGAAAAATTCAAAGCGCCTGTCACTCTTTTGCATGTGATCGAACAGGATGCCCCGAGCGAAGTCCACGCCGACCGCCATTTGACAAAACCGAATGAAGCGCTGGAATATTTGGAAGATATTGCCAAGCGCTCCTTTCCATCAAAAGTTTAGGTGAATGCTCACGTTCATACGGCGCCGGTTTCGGATGTGACCCGCAG
>DATCTP010000237.1:0-2565 GCA_036567885.1 Anaerolineales bacterium
CTCGTCCTGCAAATGGACCGGGGCGTCATTTTATTTTCTCACCACAAAGACACGAAGATTCACACGTGTGCTGGGCACAGTGCAGGCAAAGTTTTTTTCTTAGTGTTCCTTCGTGCACTTCGTGGTAAAAAGGAGCCACAATGTTAGATATCAATTTAATTCGCGAACAACCGGACGTTGTCCGCAAGGCGATGAGGAATCGGCAAATGGACGCCTCGCCCGTGGATTCGATTCTTCAACTCGACGAAAAGCGCCGTTCGCTTTTGACCGAAGTCGAGAAACTCAAGGCGGAGCGGAACGCCGTCTCGAAAGAGATCAGCCAATTGAAAGACGCGTCCGCCAAACAGTCCAAGATCGAAGCGATGCGACTCGTCGGCGACAAGATCAATGCGCTGGATAAAGAAGTCGCAGAAGTTGAGTCGCAACTCAACACGCTGACTGCCACGATTCCAAACATTCCCGATGCTCGTACGCCGTATGGAAAAGACGACAGCGAAAACGTTGTCTTGCGGACGATTGGTGAGCCGAAGGAATTTGATTTTCAACCCAAACCGCACTGGGACTTGGGCCCCGCGCTGGGTATTATTGACTTTGAGCGCGGCACAAAGATCACCGGCTCGCGCTTTTATGTGTTGAGCGGACCCGGTGCGCGGCTTCAACGTGCCTTGATCGCATACATGCTCGACCTTCACATCCGTCAAGGTTATACCGAAAAATATTTGCCGTTCATGGTCAAGACCGAGACGGTATTTGGCGCGGGACAATTGCCCAAGTTCGCCGATAATCTTTATAAAGACCACGAAGAAGATTTGTATTTTGTGCCAACTGCCGAAGTCCCGCTGACCGGTTTGCACATGGGCGAAATTTTGGATGAAGCCAGCCTGCCGCGGCTTTATACGGCGTACACGCCGTGTTTTCGGCGCGAGAAGATGAGCGCGGGCCGCGATGTGCGCGGCATCAAGCGCGGACATCAATTCGATAAAGTGGAAATGTATATTTATAGCAAGCCGGAAGAATCGGATAACTGGCTCGAGAAGATGCGCGAGAACGCCGAAGAGACTTGCAAGAATCTTGGGCTGACCTACCGCGTCAAACAACTTTGCACTGGCGATATTGGTTTCGGCGCAACGATGACGTATGATATCGAGGTTTGGGCGTCGGGATGCAACGAGTGGCTGGAGGTTTCATCGGTTTCGAATGATACGGATTTTCAGGGACGGCGCGCCAACATCAAATATCGCGATGAAAAAGGCAAAACGCGTTTTGTTCATACACTGAATGGTTCGGGTCTGGGACTGCCTCGTACCTTGATCGCCGTTATGGAAAATTATCAGCAGGCTGACGGTTCCATCGTCGTGCCCGATGCGCTCCGTCCGTGGATGGGCGGCGTGGACGTAATCCGCTAATGCTCGATTGGCCGCTCGTCGGCGCGTTCCTGCTCCAATGGCTGACGCTGACTTTTATGCTGATCGGATTGGTGGGGTTGATCGTGCCCGTTTTCCCCGGTCTGGTTGTGATCTGGTTGGCCGCGCTGATTTATGGAATCGCGGCGGGCGGCTTTGATACAAAAGGATGGATCATCTTTATCCTGATCAGCATCCTGGCGCTGATTGGCGGCATCGTGGACAATATTTTCATGGGAGCCAAAGCGCGCGGAGGCGGCGCGGCTTGGATTTCGATCTGGGTCAGTTACGCGGCGGGGATTATTTTCAGTCTGGTGTTTACGCCGCTCATTGGTCTCATCGCCGCGCCGGCCGGATTATTTGTCTCGGAGTTGATTCATCAAAAGGATTGGCGGCCCGCGCTCAAAACCGTCCGCGCAATGCTTGTTGGCTGGGGCTGGTCGTTTGTGGCTCGGTTTATAATCGGCGTTATCATGACAGGCTTATGGATGATTTGGGCCTGGACATAAAATCAAATTTCCAAAGGAGAATTATATGCCGTTGATTGTTTCTGATATTTCTAGTTTTCTCGGAGTTTTGCTGAGAGCGCTCGGTTTCCTCGTGTTTGGATTTGCCATAGGTCACTTCGTTTTTGATAATTTCAAGAACAGCGAATGGCAATTAAAGATTGCCCTCGCCCTCGGCCTCTTCGGATTGCTCATTGGCCTGACCGACTTCGCCTCTGCGGGATCGTCAGGCGCGTTCGCGCTCGGCGCCGGAGGCGCATATTTTATGTCCATGATGCCGGTGAGCAAATCGAAGGATGAAGCGCCAAAGAATTAATTTCAATCAAACAGGCTCCCGATTTTGGGAGCCTGAATTTTTTGTTCAACTATTAAGCAATTACATCAGCGGAACCGTTTCGCCTGCAGAATAAAGCCGGTTTTGCTTGCGAGTCATCACATGGACTTTGCTGGCGCCCATTGCCTTCCACTCGCCGCCAAGTTTTCCGACCAGCGCGGTATTCTCGTCAATGCCGATCATGCGCTGACCATCCTTCATCTGCGTTCGCAACACATTGACCAGCGCTTTGAACGGTCCGGCATGATCAAAGTGCGGCATTACATAATCCGCAGGCACAAGTCCAAAGCCATTGATCGCGCCAATGCCCAGGTTGCGAAAA
>DATCTP010000238.1:0-5301 GCA_036567885.1 Anaerolineales bacterium
CAATGCGAAGCTTGTTGATTTTTTCCGGCATCTTGGCCGCCACTTCTTCGATCTCCATGCCGCCCGCCGCGGAGGCGATCATCACCGGCTTGCGCGCGGCGCGGTCATTGGTGATGGAGAAATAGATTTCGCTCTCAATCGCGGCGGCTTCGTCCACCAATACTTTGCGGACCGGCAAGCCTTTGATCTCCATGGCCAAAATTTGAGTCGCAAGCTGTTCGGCTTCTTCGGGATCTTTGGCGAGTTTTACGCCGCCCGCCTTGCCGCGTCCTCCGACCAACACTTGCGATTTAATCACAACGCGGCCACCCAGTTCCTCGGCAATTGCTTTTGCCTCACTTGCGGTAGCCGCCACCCGTCCCTTGGGGATCGGAATGCCATACTTGGCAAATATTTGTTTGGATTGATACTCGTGGAGTTTCATGCGCATCCCTTTACTTGGAATAAAAGCACGGGCATTATACCACCGCGCTGAATCGACTCGTGAAGTGGCGGTTGTGATTCTAAATTTAGCAGCTTGACCATGAGCCAAGCGGCTTTGCTAGAGTTGCTCAACTTACCAAGCGATTCTAACAATACTAAGCGGGGGCAGCACAATCGGTTGATTGGGATCAAGTATTGTGATTTGTGCGGGCGTATGCGCGGTCGCGTCAAAGTTATTTGCAACAATAATTTGCACTTGCGATGGCGTGGGCTTTTGTCCGCCTTCGGTTGCATCATAAGAATAAGTCTGCGATGAAGCGTTTTGCAAAATCAAAGTTGTGTGGCTTGCGGACTTGAACAATCCGCCTTCGACGGGAAGGTAACTTTCTGAAAATGGACCCAATCCCGTAACCGGTGTGCCATTCGCGTCCTCCACGCGCTGGAACGAACTGCTGCCATTCGCGGCTTGATCGAACCATTGAAGCACCACGGCAAATGACGTGGGCTGGTATTGTCCGTTGACCAGTACGTAAGTTTGGAACACACTGCTATTGCCGGAGTAAAGTTCAAAGTACAAAGCTTTGGTCATCTCCGGATGTCTCAGCATGGCAAGCATGGTGCGCGCAATTAAATGCGCTTGCATATCCGGCGTGACGAGGTCTTTCTGCGGCTGATTTAAATTGGTGGGGGAGCCGCCGCGCGGACTCCATTCCGTCACCCAGATTTCTTTTCCCGGAAGTTTTGCGGCGAGATTATTCAGAACGCGGTCAATGCCTTGATCTTCGCGTCCCATCAGTAAAGAGAATAATTGGTCTCGTGACGGATTGCCCGCATCGGCCGCGATCCGGTTCGGGTCCGGATAAAGATGCACGGTCACCGCTTGGAACCAATCGGCAGGCGCAAGCGCATTGTCCCATTGAATGAGTCTTTGCGTGAACGGATGCGGATCGTTCGGTTGATAATTGAACGAAGCGCCGCTGGCTTGCACCGCAAACTTGGCGTCCGATCCAACGATGGGCGCAATGGCTTGCATATATTGATGCATCACATTCAGGGAGGTTGGTTCATCGGGCCAGACTTTCATCACATTCGGCTCGCCCGCCATGGCAACCCAGAATTCGTTTCCAAGTTCGATATTCTTCGGTGTGATGTTCTCGGATGCTAAGGTCTGGAACCAAGCCGTTTGATCGGCGACCGTTGAAGTTTCCAAATTCGGAACGATGAGTGCATCCGCATTTCCAACTTGTTGAGCGAATGCAACATATTGTTCGTAATGTACGCCGTTTGGATGCGCCCGTGCGATCATCCCTGCAAGGTTGCTCCAAAATTTATAATAGCTCGAACTGTTCGGTTGTGGATTCAAATGCAGTTGTCCGTCGCGCCAATCGTAATAATTCGCCAACGACCCGCCGGGAAAGCGCAGGATGGCTGGCGCGGTCTGCGTGACAGCCTGAATTTTGAGCGGATCATTCATCAACTGTTCGATGAATGGATCGGCGTTTGCGCCGAAGATTTGTGCTGGAAGCGGACGCGGGTCGCCGATAAGTTTCAACTGCAGCTGGATTGCATTTGCTGGAACCGTCACGGGCAAAGCAGTCGGCGGACTTTGGTTCCCATTCGCCGGTGCGGCAGATGCGACAGCTTGCGGCGGATTTCCATTTTCCGATGCCGGTGTAGGCGTGGCTCGCGCAGAAAACCTGCAAGCGAATAACGTTAAAATAATGAAAGCAAATCCGGCAAGTCGCAGAACTCGTGAATTTGTTTTTAACATTATGGCTCCTTATCTTTTATTGCCAATAAAAAAACAGGTCTTTAGTGAGAAAGCTAAAGACCTGTTTGTGAAGTAAGTTTTACGGCAAGGCAAATCTCATAATTCGATTATTGCTCGCATCGCTGACCCAGATATTTCCTTGCGAGTCGATTGCAATACCGGATGCTAGTCCAAACGTAGAATCGGTTGTGCCATAATCGCCCCAGGTTTGAATCAATTGTCCATCGGTTGTGTATTCGATCACGCGGAAGCCTTCGGGGTCGGTAATGAAGACGTGGCCCTTATTGTCCACCGCGATGAACGGTTTGTTATCAAGCGATTGACCATACCAACCTGCCACATCCCATTGCTTCAATGGCGTGAACGTCAAACCGTCCGGTGATTGCGAAAATGTTTGCACGCGCTGGTTCCACGTATCTGTAACATAGACATTTCCGTTCGCGTCCACCGTGACGCCGACTGGCTCATCGAATTGACCCGGATCGAGTCCGGCTGAACCGAATTGCGCCAAATAATTTCCATTCGCATCAAATACGACGATGCGCTTGTTACCGGTATCGGCAACATAGAGATGACCCTTTGAATCCATCGCCAAACCGCGCGGGCCATAAAAGACATCCGCTTGGTTGCCCGGCGTGGCTGTGGACCACATCTTGATGAATTGACCGCTCGCCATGAACTTTTGAATGCGATTGTTCCACGTATCGGTGACATAGACTGAACCGTCCAAGCCAACTGCCACGCCCCAGGGTTCGTTGAACGTGGATGCTGGCGCGGTCGGGTTCGGGTGGCTGGGATCATTTCCGCTGGAGGTGCCCCATTGGTTGATCAGATTTCCGCTTGGGTCGAAGTGAAGGATGCGGTTATTGCGCGAGTCGGCAACATAAATGCTTCCATCTGGCGCGATCGCCAGCGCACGCGGCGCATTCATCGGCGTAGATAGTTTCGTCGAGTCGATGATCGCACTTGCGTTAAGCGTCACGGTCTTGCCCTGGTACGGATCGACCTGTGCGGCCTGCTGGCTTGGGGTCACGCCATATTTCCAAGTTTGTTCTGCCACATCTTTGCGGATGTACATTCGCATTTGCGCGGATGGCTGCCAAGTGGCGAGCGTCATGTTTTGGTTGTTGGTCGCGGCGGCATACGTGGTGTAATCGCGGTTGAGCCAAATATCAATGATGCCAGCGCGAATTTGCGGATTGGTCAGCGCGGTGCAGATGCGCGAGAAATCTTTTGTTTTGAACCACTGGAAGAATCCGAGCAAGCCATTGCAGGAATAATCGGGCGGGAACGGCACCGACGAATCTCGCGTGGTGACGAGGTCGAAGTAATCCTGATTGGGCCACCACATGCGGATGTAATCAATGCGGTAATATCCCGGACCCAGAGCGGCTTCGATCTTATCGAAGTTCTTTTGGTCCACGATGACGATGGCCGAATCGCGCAACGAGCGGGTGGGCTGATCGAACGAATGTTGATTCGTAAAATCGCGCAGATACCACGCAAAGGGCCACGAAACTCCGGTATCGGGCGCGCTGGCGTCGTATGCAAGATTGATGCCCATGCCGCCGGTGGTGCGCTGGGAAATTTCTGTGGCTTGGCTGATGATATCTTTTACACCAGCCGCGGCGTGCGCATAAACGAGATATTCGGTCGCATCGTTGTAATCAATGTACGCGGCGCGGAACGAGGCGCGTACCGTCAGGACGGCGAGCAGGAAGAAAAAGACCAGCGTAAATATACGCGTCATTTGCCTGCCGGTCCAAGTCCGCAGAAGATAGAACAAGCCGACCAAACTCGCAATTGCCACAATTGCCGGAAGCAGGAATGCCGTTGTATTTTGCAGCTGGTCGAGACCTTTGCCCTGGAACGGCGGCGTATCTCCAACTAACGAAATAAAGGTGGCGGCTAAACTGGTGAAGAAGACAAATGCCAATGCGAGAATAAGCGGCGCTTTGTTCTGCCACAAGCCTCGCCAATCGGTAGTGTCAATCAGATATCCGAGTCCCCAGCCGGTGAAAAGAATCATGGGCCACGCCAGATGGATGGTCAGCCACGGCATCTTCTCGCCTGCATAACTGAAAACGATGATGCTCATGATAATCCACCAAACTAACAAGACAAACATGTTGGTGAAATTTTCAGATTCTGTATGAGACGCAGAAATTTCTACAGGCTGATTTTCTTGAGGTATTGCACTACTTAATTTGTTGCCAACATTATTTCTTCGCCAATAGCGCAGTCCGATAATCAGAGCCAAGATCGAACCCAGGAATGGCAGGAATTCGTAAATAGGAATTTGAATCAGGATGTAGTAATACCAGGGCTGACTGCCGCGCTGAACCGCCTGTTGCGCAATCCAGTAACCCAGCGAGCCGACTGTACCCGTGAAGAAACCGTCGCTGTTGGTGAATATCGAGGTATAAAAAATTGTATAGGGAACCCAGAAGGTAAGCCCCAGTTTCCACCAATCTTTATTCCAGAACAATCCAACCGCGATGGAGATAGCGAAGAAAACAACGAGGAAGATTCCGATGACGATCACATCGTGTGGAGTCAACGCTTGGACTTCGGGCGCAGTGGTCGGGATGGTGGCGTGCAGCCAATTTTTCAGAGCCGTGATAGGGAAGGGCGTAAGCATCGGCAGGACGAATGTCCCGACCATGATCAACATATCAAAAGAACGTTCGGACTTCACGCCTTGCCAGGTGTATCCGCGGATCAAGAAATATCCCGCCGCGATCAAAGCGAGGACGCCAGCGAGCAGTAAAAATTCAGCCGGAGAAGCCGCGCCCGATGCGGATTGAACCGGCGAAGCCGCGGATGGAATCGCAGGCGAGGCGACTTCCGTTGCGCCCAGTGTTCCCAAGCTGTGTCCGGCGATCCCGATCCCGATGCCGACGACAAACAACAATAATCCAATAGCGAGAGCGATGATAAAGCCGCGATACGATGAGGCATCGTTCCACGCTTTGCGCGTGATGCGGGCGATGAAATAGATCGCAAGGAAGAGCAAAAGCATTGCCGCATACATGAACGAAGTTTCTTTATCTATAAAGTGGATGACCAGCGCGATTGCCAGCAGGTAAAGATACTTGCGCGCGCCG
>DATCTP010000239.1:0-3875 GCA_036567885.1 Anaerolineales bacterium
AGAAGTCAATGCCCCAATTCAGATCCAAGCACTGCCCAGATCGCTATAGAATTTAGTTCTCCGACAAACTGCTAGTCATGCTATAATTTGGGGCAAGTTATAGTTTTATGAACGATTTACATTCTCTGGTTCAAATCAAGGGTCTGCGTGACGGCTTGCTGGTTTCGCTGATGGATGCTTCGTGGGAAGAACAGCAGTCAGCGTTGCTATCGCAAATGGATCAACAGCCTTCCTTTTTTCAAGGTGCGCGCTTGGCGTTGGATATTGGCACGCAGATTTTGCATGTGAACGAAATGGTCGAATTGCGCGATCGGCTTTCAGAGCGAAACGTTATCTTATGGGCGGTGGTCAGTGAATCGCCGACCACCGAACAGACGGCTCAACTGCTTGGATTGGCGACGCGTATTTCCAAACCGCGCCCGGAAGAGGCGCGCTTTTCTTCCAGAGATTTGGATGATGAAACGGCTTTGTTCATCAATAAAACGGTGCGCTCCGGAACGCGCATTGAGTTTCCGGGGCATATCGTTGTCTTAGGCGATGTGAATCCCGGCGCGGAAATTGTTGCGGAAGGAAACGTGATCGTTTGGGGCAGGCTGCGCGGCGCTGTCCATGCCGGATCGAAAGGCGATGAAAACTCAAAGGTGTGTGCGCTCGATTTTGCGCCGATGCAGTTGAAGGTCGCGGAAGAAGCGTTAAGTATCCAAAAAGAAGATGAGATATCTGGTCCTGTGATCGTATTTGTTCGTGATGGGCACGTTATGATCGAATCATGGAAACCTGCATAAGGGATAGAAATTATGACTGCTCAAGTTGTGACGATTTCTTCTGGAAAAGGCGGCGTTGGAAAAACCACCGCGGTTGCTAATCTGGCGTTTGCGTTGGCGGCAGATGGCGGCCGAGTCGTTTGTATTGACGGCGATATCGGCTTGCGAAATTTAGATGTGGTGATGGGACTCGAAAACCGCATCGTTTACGATATCGTGGATGTGATCGAAGGACGTTGTAAATTGCGTCAGGCGATGATACGCGATAAACATCTGCCTGAGTTATATCTGATTCCTGCGGCTCAAACGCGGGATAAGAACTCGGTTTCGCCCAGCGACATGAAACGGATCTGCGATGAACTTCGCTTGGGCGCCGACTTTATTTTGATCGACTCGCCGGCCGGGATCGAACGCGGCTTTCGCAACGCCATCGCTCCCGCGGACCGTGTGCTGGTCATTACCAACCCGGAAGTTTCCGCGGTGCGAGATGCGGATCGTGTGATCGGAATCCTTGAAGCTGAGGAAAAACATTCTCCCGCGTTGATCATCAATCGTTTGAATCCGGATTTGGTCAAACAGCATGACATGTTATCCGCCGAAGACGTTTTGGACCTGCTTGGCATTCAATTGATCGGGATCGTGCCGGAAGATGAAACTGTGATCGTCGGTTCAAATCGCGGTGTACCGGTTTCGCAAGATCCGAAGAGCCGCGCCGGCCAGGCATTCCGTAATATCGCTCGCCGCCTCAAAGGCGAAGAAGTGCCGTTCATGGATCTCGGTAAACAAAGCGGTCTATGGGATCGGATCCAGAAGATGACGGGGAGGCGATGATGTCCTGGTTCAGACGGAAACAAAGCGCCGAGAGCGCCAAGGAACGCTTGCAATTGGTGCTGATCCATGATCGCACCGATTTAACATCTGCGGAACTGACTGAATTGAAAGACGAATTGCTGGAAGTCATCTCGCGTCATGTGGATATTGACCGGGACGCGGTTCAAATTGATCTGGCGCACGATGGCCGCGCCCAGCGGCTGGTGGCGGATATTCCATTGCGGAGCGTGACGCGCCGTCGCGCAGGATAGGTATGACGCGCGGTCTTTCGTGGCGTAATTTCGATTTCCTTTTGCTCGGTGCCATTGTGCTTGCCAGCGCTTTTGGCGTGGCGATGATTCGCTCTGCAGTGGCAGGGAACGATCAATTAACTCCCCTGGTCAGCCGACAGGCTTATTTTGCAATTGGCGGGCTGATTGCTGTTTTCATCATCGCTGCCATTGATTATCATTACTGGCTGGCGTTGTATCGCCCTATTTACATTGTCACCATGTTCTTGTTGATATCGTTGTTTTTAAGCGCGCAATCGGTGTTTGGCGCGGCGCGCTGGTTTCAAGTCGGCGTGCTCTTTATTCAACCCACCGAATTTGCCAAAATTGTTGTCATCTTAATCCTGGCGCGATATTTTGATAATACACAAAATGATCGGCGAACTATTCCATGGATCGTGCGCGCCTTTTTGTGGGTGTTCTTTTTGATGATTTGGATTTTGCTCCAACCGAATTTAAGCAACGTGATCGTGATCATGGTAATCTTCTTCGCCATGCTGTGGATCAGTGGGTTGGATGTTCGACAATTGTTCATCATCGGCGGTTCGGTTCTGCTCCTGGCATTCATTGCCTTCCCGTTCCTGCAACCCTACCAGCAGGCGCGCGTGCTCAATTTTATTTTGCCTCAGCCGACTGCGAACTATGGCGAAACCTATAACGTGGAACAAGCTCTGATAGCCATCGGCTCCGGCGGTTTGTTCGGCAAGGGATATGGTCACGGCACGCAGACGCAATTGCGTTTTCTTAAAGTGCGCCATACCGATTTCATCTTTTCTGCCACCGCCGAAGAATTCGGGCTGATTGGCGCGATCATAGTCATCCTCGTTGAAATTTTCATCGTCTGGCGATGCATCCGAGCCGCGCAAAAAGCGCGGGATGTAGCTGGTTCGATGATCGCATATGGCGTGGCGATTTTGCTCTTCTTTCAAGGGATGGCAAACATCGCCGTGAACTTGAAGCTGATTCCGGTTTCAGGGCTGCCGCTCCCGTTCATTAGTTATGGCGGAAGCGGTCTGGCGTCGCTGATGATTGGCGTCGGACTTGTTGAAAGCGTTGTAATGCGGCATAAGCCGCTTGAGTTCTAGATTCCTGAAATTACTTTTTGAAAGGCTCTTATATGACGGACTATTCCCAACCTGCGCGCGTACGCGTCGCTCCATCGCCGACGGGTCATATGCATCTTGGCACAGCGCGTACCGCGCTATATGATTATTTGCTTGCCAAAAAAACTGGTGGAAAATTTATTTTGCGCGTGGAAGATACGGACATAAAAAGAACTGTCCCCGGTGCGGAACAGGAGATCATGAATGGCTTGCGCTGGCTTGGGTTGAATTACGATGAAGGTCCGGATGTGGGTGGCGCTTTCGGGCCGTATCGTCAAACGGAGCGAGGCGAGATTTATCAGCAACATGCAAATATTCTGGTCGACACAGGACATGCCTATCCATGCTTCTGCACACCGCAGCGGCTCGAAAAAATGCGGCAGGAGCAACAAGCACGTAAAGAGTCGCTGCATTATGATGGTACGTGCCGCAGGCTTGACCCGGATGAATCAGCGCGTCGTGTTGCTAATGGCGAGCGGCATGTAATTCGATTCAAAATGCCGATGGAAGGCGTAA
Organism: Anaerolineales bacterium; assembly: GCA_036567885.1. Taxonomy (GTDB): domain Bacteria; phylum Chloroflexota; class Anaerolineae; order Anaerolineales; family Villigracilaceae; genus Fen-1038. The sequence continues at coordinate 3,484 of DATCTP010000239.1, forward strand.
CTGTTGCGCACGATCATCTGCGAGGCGATATTTCCATCGAGAATAAAAATATTGACGATTATGTGATCATTAAATCGGATGGCTTGCCAACATATCATCTTGCCGCGATGGTGGACGATCATTTGATGCAGATCACTCACGTATTACGCGGCTCCGAGTGGCTGGGCACGTTTCCGCTTCATGTCAATGTGGTGCGCGCGTTCGGTTGGGATGAACCGGTCTGGATTCATCTCTCCGTGTTCCTGAAGCCGAGCGGCAAAGGCAAACTTAGCAAGCGCGACGCTGAACATGCCATGAAGGATGGCTATTCGGTTTTTATCAAGGATATGGAAGACCTGGGTTTCACGCCTGAAGGCGTGCTCAACTGGATGGCTTTGATGGGGTGGGGCGTG